>JBEHXY010000166.1:0-8104 GCA_048498455.1 Planctomycetota bacterium
GAAACTCGAAACTTGAAACGCGCGAGTCAGTGCGCGGCCGGGGCGGGCGTCCAGAGGATGGTGGCGGTGCCGGTGGCGCCGGAGGCGGTACCCAGGATGTTGCCTTGGGCGTCGATGCGGGTGGTGCGGGAGTGCGGGTATTCGCGCGGAAGGAGGGGCTGGAGGGTGTAGGGCTTCTGGTCGATCCAGACGATGGCGCGGGTGTCGGGGGAGGCGTGGGGGTCGGTGTTGGGGGTGACGAAGCCGACGCCGGCGATGCGGTCGCCGTTGGTGGCTTCGGCATAGGAGCTGGCGAAGGCGGGGGGGTGGATGTCCACGAAAGAGTCGGCGGTTCCGCGCCAGAGGGCTGCGTGCTGCTGGAGGGAGCCGACCTGGAGGGCGCCGCGTGCACCGCGAATGGCGCCGCCGATTTTGCCCGGCGGGGTGAAGTCGGTGAAGTCGTTGGCGGCGCCGTTCCAGCGCACGGGCCCGCTGCCGCTTTTCGTGTTCGGCGAGAGGCGCTTCGGCGGGGAGACGGTGTAGGCGATGGAGCCGTACTGGTATTTGCCGTCGGTGGCGTGCACCTCGGAAACCGTCACGCCCGGCGGGGTGAGGTCGGTGAAGGTGCCGTTCTGGTAAAGAAATGCGTGGAGGGCGCTGGAGGGCACGCTCGGGCGATCGACGAGTTGGAAATAGCCGACGACCTGGCCGCCGCAGACGTCGTAGGGGCGGACCCGGGCCACCCCCGGCGGTGCGAAGACGGTGGGAGGCTTGGCGGGGTCGGTCCAGAGGGCGAGGGCGGAGGCGTTGAAGTCGGGTCCTTTGCCGTTGAACTTGTAGGCCATGGCGGCGATGGTTTTTTCATCGGCGGCGCAGGGCTGGTATCCGGTAAAGGCCGCGAGCGTGGGCAGGGCGGTGAAGGCGGTGGGGGAGGACCAGATGCAGGGGACGAGGGTTTTGTCGGCGGCGTGGCCGATCACCTTGCCGTTGAAGAGTTCCATGCCGGCGTTGCCCCGCGGCGCGTTGGGCGGGAAAAAGAGGGTGGCGGTGTAGGGGGCGACAGGGAGCGGCGGATCGGCGGCGCGGGCGGCGGCCATCGGCAGGAGAAGCAGCAAGGCGGTGGCGCGCAAGAATCGCATGTCGGGAGCGTACGGGGCGGCGGGGACAAGTGCACGGGAAATCGAGGCGGCTCGTGCAGAATCGATCAGAGCAGCGCCAGCGCGTGGTGCTCGGCGGGCGTGGGCAGCAGGGAGATTTTGTAAAACGCGGGGAGCTGCGAGGCGGAGAGGGCGGCAAACGGCTGAACGACTTGCAACAAGTGAGCCTCCCGTGCCGCGGGGATTTCGAAGAAGGGGAAGCGGTGGCGGTTGAAATTATTTTGCAGCGGGGTGTGCACCACGGTGGCGGTGGTGGAATTCCAGGCCAGCAGGCCAAAGATGACGCGGTTGGCGACCGGGCTGCCGCGGCCGGTGAGCGCGTCGTAACCGGGGCTGGCGCTGGTGAAGCCGTCGGCGGAGACGCCCAGCGTGATGTCGTGGAAGTCGGCGCCGGGCAGGACGCTGAGGGCGGGGAGGGTCTGCGTGGGCCCGTCGAGGGTGGCCTTGCCAACCAGGGTGCGGCCTTCGTTGGCGATGGCCACGAGAGCCGCCCACTGGGGCGTGCCGGCCGAGGTGCCGCCGAAGGTCAGCCAGCCGGATTGCCCCTGGAAAGCGGTGGAATCGTAGACGTAAAAGCCGGTGGCGGGGTCGGCGTCGTAGGCCACGTCGGGGTTGGTGCGGAAGGCGGAGCCGGTGAGGGCTTGTTCGAAGGCGGGGGCGGTTTCCAGGAGGCTGGTGCCGCCGCCGGTGCCGGACCAGGCGGCTTCGCCGAGATAATTCTGGCCGTTGGTCAGGAGCGTGGTGCCGCCGACCGCGAGGACGTAGGGGGAGATGGCGGGCCAGGTGGTGCCGGGCTGATCGCCGGCGGCGGCGACGAAGGTGACGCCCTGGTGGCCGGTGGGCGTGAGGAAGGTGTTGTCGTCGTTCCATTCGCTGGTGTATTCCGACGAGCCCCAGGACATCGAGACGACCGACACGGTCGGCTGGCTGCGCGCGTAGTTCACGGCGGCGAGCAGATCAGTGACGGAATCGGAGGCGGCCTCGACCAGCAGGATGTGAGCCCCGGGCGCGATGGCGTGGGCCCATTCGACATCGAGGGAAATTTCCTGCGACCAGGAGGCATCGGCGGCCAGGTTGGTCGTCATTTCGTGCTTGCTCAGAACGGCGGAGGCGGCGCCGTGCTGGGCATAAAGGTTGATGCCCGCGGTGATCCCGAAGGTCTTATCGAAGGTGTCGAGGTCGGCGGCGATGGTGGGATCGTCGTAGGCGGCGACGATGGCGATGGTTTGTCCGCGGCCATCGGCGGGAAGGGTGCCGTAGGAAAGCTGATCAAAAGCGTACGCGTGGCGGACGACGGCGGGGGTGAGGGAGGTCAGCAGGAGACGCGGCTCCAATGCGTCGAGCAGGGGCGGCGCTGCCGACAGGGAGCGGGCGGAACGATGGCGGTCCGGCATGGGGGAACCTCACCAGGAGCGTAAAGGCAACAGTAGGCATGAGGTTGCGCATGGACAAGTGGAACCGCCACAGCCGCCGGCCCGCGAGGTTGGCAGGCACAGCTCATCCCTAAGGGCGGGTGGCGGGGGCGCCGGGCTGGCCGGCCGGCGACCACACGACGATGCGGCTGTTCTGTCCGTCGCGTACCACCCCCATGATGTTGCCCTCGGCGTCGACATGCTCCGCAATGGAGGAGATGCAGGTGGCCGGCAGAAACGGGTGCAGATCGATCGGGCGGCCATCGATCCACACAAACGCGTGGTTGCGGACGGCGGGAGCGGTGGCGGTCGTCGGTGTGGATGGCGAAGCGGGCGGCCCCGGCGCCGGGAGCGTTTGCGATGCGGGGAGAGCGGCGAAACCCACGACTATCTTCCCATTCGTCGCCGCGGCGGTGGAGCTGTCGAAGTTGCCGGGATGGAGATCGCGGTAGGTGGAGGCGGCGCCGGTCCAGAGGGCGGCATGGCCATCGACCTGACCGACTTTGTAGGTGCCGCGCGCGTGCGCGATGGTGCCGGCGGTCTTGCCGGGGGGCAGGAAATCGACGGGATTGTTGGGCGAAGAATTCCACATCACGGGGTGATGTTTGTTGTCGCCTTTCAGGGTGCTCCAGCCATATTGATGGGTTCCATCAGTCGTGAGCACCTGGCCACGATTTGGCTCTTGAGGGTCGAGGGTGATGAAGGTGGAGCCGGTATACAGGAAGGAGTTGATGCGCGGCGGCCCGCCGCTGGAGGGGTTCGCATAACCGACGACCTGGCTGCCGCAGATGTCATAGGGGCGAAACAAGCTGTAACCCTTCAGCGGCACGAGCCTGGGGGCCTGGCCGGACTTGGGCCAAATGGCCAGGAATCCATCCTTGGTCATGCTGGTCACGGCGGTGCTGGCGAAGGCCTGGTCGTCGGCGGCCATCACCTGGAAGGTCCAATAGAACTGCTGCTTGGGCACCGCGGACATCATCGGCGTTTGCGGGTCCTTCCAGGTGACGGGATGACGCCGCGCGTTGTCCATCATGTCGCCCACGGGATGGCCGTCGATGATCCCGGTCAGATGCATGTTTCTGTCGGGATCGCCATAGAACGTGACGGTGTAAGCGGGCGAAGGGTTGGCGGCGCGAACGGCGTGAGCGGCCACGGCGATCGCCAGCGCGGCAAGGCAGGTAGTGGAGGTCTTCATGGGAGAGTTTAGGCAGGAGTCGGAGAGGGGCCAAGCGATACTCAGGAACATGTCGGCGTGGGCGCGGCAACGTGCAGGTCCGCGGGTTTAAGCGACCGCCGCTTTCATGAGCATTTCCTCGTTGGCCTGCTCGCGCGGGATGTCCGCGGTCAGGCGACCCTCGTGCATGACGAGGATGCGGTCGGCGACGTGCAGCACTTCGGGGAGTTCGGAGGAGATCATGATCACCGAGACGCCGGCGTCGGCGAGGTCGGCGATGATCTTGTGGACCTCGGCCTTGGCGCCCACGTCGATGCCGCGCGTCGGTTCATCGAGGATCAGCACGTCGGGCTTGATGGCGAGCCACTTGGCGATGGCGACTTTCTGCTGGTTGCCGCCGGAGAGATTACGGACGACTTGTTCGCGGGAGGAGATTTTGGTTTTGAGGGATTGGACGTAGGTATCCGTGATCGTGTTTTCTTTTTTTGCGGAGATGAGGCGCAGGGCATTAAGGATTCTGTCGTGGACGGTCATGGTGGAGTTTTCGCGCACGGTCATGTTGAGAACGAGGCCGAGGCGTTTGCGATCTTCGGAAAGATAGCCGATGTGATGTCGGACGGCGTCGGCCGGGGACTTGATGGAAACGGGACGGCCGTGCAGGGCGATCTGGCCGGCAGTTTTCTTTTCAGCCCCGATGAGGAGGCGAGCGACCTCCGTGCGACCGGCGCCCTGGAGGCCGGCGAGGCCGACGATTTCTCCTTTTCGCACCTGAAAGGAGACGTTCTTGATGCGCGGGGGTCCGGAGAGATTTTTAACGTCGAGGACAACTTCACTGGTGGGAGCGCCTTTGCGACGAGAGTACATGCGGTCAAGCTCGCGGCCGACCATCATGGAGACGAGGGTGTCTTCGGTGGCGTTCTTGGTGAGGATTTCGCCGGAGTTTTCGCCGTCCTTGAGGCAGACGACACGGTCGGTTATTCGCAGAACTTCGTTGAGCTTGTGGGAGATAAAGATGATGGCCACGCCGCGGGATTTGAGTTCGTTCATGAGCTTGAAGAGGTGTTCGATCTCCGCGCCAGCAAGAGGAGCAGTGGGTTCGTCCATGATGAGCAGGCGGGTGTTGTGGGCAAGAGCCTTGGCAATTTCGATCATTTGCTGGGGGGCGACGGTAAGTCGCTGCACGAGCGTATCAGGATTGATGCGCACGCCGAGGGAATTGAAGGCGTTGAGAGCGCGACGACGCATTTCGGGGTAATCGACCAGACCCAGGCGATTTCTGACTTCGTTGCCAAGGAAGAGGTTCTCCATGGCGGAGAGATTCGGGCAGAGGTTGAATTCCTGAAAGACGATGCCGATGCCGTGATCGGCGGCATCCTCGGTGGAACGGAAGCGGACAGGTTTGCCGTCAATGGCGATCTGGCCGGCGTAATCGGTGTAAACGCCGGCGATGATCTTCATGAGGGTGGACTTGCCGGCGCCGTTTTCGCCGAGCAGGCAGACGATTTCGCCGGGACGGATGGCAAAGTGGACATTCTTGAGGACCGTGACGGCAGCGAATTTCTTGGTGATGCCGGTCAACTCCAGGAGCAATTGCGGCGGGCTGGCGGGGGGCGTGTAGGAGATGTCAGACATGTGCGTTCCGGTGAGGGAGACTACCGCGCGCCGCGGCGGCTGCGGAGGACGTCGACGATGGCGGCGATGATGATGACGGCACCGATGATGCCGACCTTGGGTTCGGGAGGGATTTTGAGAAGGTCGAGGCCGTTGGAGACGACGGACATGACGCAGGCGCCGAGGATGACGCCGATGACGGAACCGGAACCACCCATCAGGGAGGTCCCCCCGATGACCGCGGCCGCGATGGCGTCGAGTTCATGGTTGCGTCCGGCTTCGAGCGCTCCCTGATTGAATCGCGCGACATAGAGGGTGCCGGTGATGCCGCATATGGCAGAGCAGACGACGTAGGAAAAGAATTTGACCCAGTGGACAGGAATGCCGGAGAGGTGGGTCGCTTCCTCGTTGCCACCGATGGCGTAGAGACGGCGTCCAAAAACGGTAAAGGTGAGGACGAAGTGCGCGATGATCGCGACGACAATAAGGACGAGAATAGGGACGGGGATGCCGAAGACCGAGCCGCTGAGCGCATGGACAAAAGGTTCGGGGATGTCCGTGACGGGCATGGCGGAGGCCTGACGGCGTTCCTGGGGGACGAGGTGGTTGGCGACGACCGTTTTTCCGAGCACGTATATGACGCTGCGGGCGATGCCCATCATGCCGAGTGTGACAATGAAAGGGGTAACGTTGATGAACGAGACAACGGCGCCGTTCACGGCGCCGACGACCATGCCTGCAAGAATTGCGGCGATGAAGCCCAGCACGATTCCAAGGTAGGGGTTATGGGTGGAGACGACGGCGATCGCGCAGAGGAAGGAGCAGAGGCCGACGGTCGAGCCGAGGGAGAGGTCGACCCCGCTGGTGAGGATGACGAACAGGACCCCAATGCCGGTGATGGCGATAAAAGTCATCTGGGTGCCGACATTGGAGAGGTTGTCGAAGGAGAGGAAGGTGCGGTTCTTGGCGATGGAAAGGGAAATGAAGAGAAGGAGGAAAGCGACGAGGACGCCGCTTTCACGGGAGCGGATGATGCGCATGAGGAGGGAGGGCTGTTGGTACGCCGGCAGCGAAGCGGGCGGCGCGGAGGAAGGATCAGTAGCCATGGCGGGAGCGTGTCCTGAGCGAAGGGACCTGGTGCCGACAAGAAAGTGTGATAGTTACTTCTGGAACTCGGCCATCATGTCTTTCATGTAGGAGTCGACGTTGTCCTTGCGGACGAAGACGACGCCGGTGTCGTATTGTTTGTCGAGGGGCTTGCCCTCGGAGGCGTCGATCAATTTTTCGACCGACATCCAGCCCATTTTGTAGGTTTTCTGGGCAATACAGAACGCACATTCATCGGCGCGAATGGCGGCCAGCGCTTCGGGAGAATCATCGAAGCCGGCGAGGATGAGCTTTTTGTTGTGGCGTTTCAGGACAGTGGCGGCGCCGGGAATGCCTTCCTGGTTGATGCCGAAGATGGCCTTGAGGTTGGGATACGTGGTGAGAATGTTTTCGGCCTTGAGCACGGACTGATCGACGGTGCCTTGACTGTCTTCTCGCGCGACGATCTTGATGTTCGGGGCTTTGTCAGCGAGTGCCTTCTTAAAACCTTCGAATCGGGCGTTGGAGTTGGGGCTGCCGAGGCCACCCTGGAGGACGGCGATTTCGCCTTCGTTGTTCATAAGTTTGGCCATTTCAACGCCGGCCTCGTAACCGGCCTTGTCGTTGAGCGTGCCGATGTAAGTCAAGGCGGAGGTAGATGGGGCAGGGGCATCGAAGGTGACGACCTTGATGCCTTTGGCCGTGGCCTTGTCGATGACGCCCTTGAGTCCTTGGTCGTCCACGGCGGAAATAGCGATGCCGGTTGGATTGGTGGCGAGGAGGTTTTCAAGAACTTCGACCTGCTGGGGCAGTTGGAATTCCTTGGGGGTACTTTGTTCGACGTTGACGCCGTACTTTTTCGCCGCGTCCTGAAAACCCTGCCAGCAGGGACCGTAATAGGGGTTCACGCCCTTGGGGACCATGACAAAAACTTTTTTGCCCGCCTCAGGTGCCTTTTCGCACGCAGAGAAGCCGAGACAACCGGCCAAAAGGAGGGCGGCAACGGTCAGAAGCTTGTTCATCGTTTCATCCTTCGCATAGGGTTTGGCGTAGTTTTACAGGGTTTTGCGATGCGTGGGAAGGGACGGCCCCGCGGCGCCGCAAAGCATGTTCTGATAATCCTTTGCCTCTGGCAGCTGAAACGGCGGTGGGTGTGCGCAGCGGGCAAGCAGGGCCAGATTTCCTGACCGCCGACCAAATCGATTTTCTCCACGACTTCCCCCCACTCAACCGCTATAAAGAACTGGACACCCCGGTTGTACCCCCTGCCGGAGCCTTCACGCATGCTCACGCACATCGGCCGCCAGATCACGGAACTGCCCCCCGACCTCGCCGCCGCCAACGAACAAATCCGCGAAACCGCCAAAAGTTACGGCCTCGACTTCTTCGAAACCATCTTCGAAATGCTCGAGTACGACCAGATCAACCAGATCGCCTCTTATGGCGGATTCCCTGTCCGCTACCCGCACTGGCGCTTCGGCATGGAATACGAACGCATGTCGAAACAGCACAACTACGGCCTCGGCCGCATCTACGAAATGGTGATCAACAACGATCCCTGCTACGCCTACCTTCAGAAATCCAATGCCATCACCGACCAGAAACTCGTGATGGCCCACGTCTACGCCCACTGCGATTTCTTCAAGAACAACCTCTGGTTCTCCAAGACCGACCGCAAAATGATG
>JBEHXY010000167.1:0-8101 GCA_048498455.1 Planctomycetota bacterium
GGGAGGCGTCGTGCGGTGCAAGGAGATGGTAACGGGGAGGGGCGATGGGCAGTCAGGGGAAAATTGTGGGGTGGGATATCCTTTTTGAAAGAAGGGGATCGGGGGTGCCGCGACGTGATAAGGCCGCCTGACGGGCCTGGCGCGGCGAGAATGATGTGGGCTTTGGAGGCGATGGGGTCAGGGGCGGGGATTTTTGCGGCGGAGGAGGAGGATGGTTGCGGGGGCCAGGAGGAGGGCGGCGGTGGTGGGCTCGGGGACGGGGGCGGTTTCGAAGGCGCCCAGGTCCGGGGCGGCGCCGTTGTAGGGGAACCCGAGGTCCATGCCGGCGTTGATGAGGTCGCTGCCGGCGATGAGGTGGAGGAAGGCGATGTCGGGCAGGGAGCCGTCGGCGTTGCGGGGGAGGGTGAGCTGGGAGGGGTCGAGGGAGAGGAAGTCGGCGGCGGAGACGGTGACGGGGAGGGTGAAGGAGTTGCCCGCGACCATGTCGCCGGATTCATTGAGGTTGGAGACGAGGGTGCCCTGGAAGGCGAGGTTGTTGTGCATGACTTCGCGGGTGCCGGGGACGGAGCTGGTGGCGCCGGGCTGGGTGTCGATGGCTTCGAGCATGTTGAAGTCGGCGGCACGGTTGTTGAAGGAGGAGTTGTTGGACCAGACGGCGGCCTGTCCGGGCTGGTGGTTGGCGTAGAAGCCGTTGGCGCCATTGCTGGCGGAGACGCAGAAGGAGACGGTGTGGACGGGCGCGGGGACGGGGAAGGCGCCGCCGGTGTCACCAAAGCCGCCGATTTTGAAGCCATTTTTGTTGCCATCGAGGCGGCCGTTGTCGTAGGCCCAGCAGTGGTCGAAGGTGACCCCCCCACCAGGGTTGGTGATGCAGTCGTAGCCATCGTCGGAGTTGCCCCAGGAGCGGTCACCGGTGAAGACATTACCGGAGCCCTGGGAGTGGCAGCCGAAGCCATCGGTGTTGCCGGCGGAGATGCCGTTGATGCCGACGAGGTTGAAGGAGTCGGAGTTTTTGATGGTGTTGTTGGAGGCGTGGTTGAGGAGGTAGACGCCGTTGCCCTGGTCATCGCGGGTGACGATCTGGTTGAGGGTGTTGGAATTGCCGGCGATGCGCCAGTTGTCGGCCTGTTTCTGGCTGCCGGCCTGGACGCCGGTGACGTCGAAGCCTTTGAAGGTGTTTCCGGAGCCGGTGACTTCGATGGCGCAGACGCGGAAGGAGGCGGCGGAGAGGGCGGAGAAGTTGAGGACGGGGCGTGAATCGCCGGCGAAGGCGCTGTAGGTGATGTTGGATTTGGAGAAGTTGAGGCCGTAGTTGTAGACGCCGTCGTTGGTGACGGGGGAGAAGTTGTTGTAGGTGCCGCCGCGGATGAAGACGGTGTCGCCGGAGGAGGCGGCGGCCTGGGCTTTGACGAGTGAGGCGAAGGGGTGGTTGATGTCGCCGGCGTTGGTGTCGAGGCCGGTGGTGGAGACGTAATAATCGGCGGCGTGCGCGGAGGCGGCGAGGGTGAGAAACGCGGCGATGGCGACGGAGAGGGGGCGGGGAGTGGACATTTTCGCGTTCCTCCGGGGGGACAGGGATGGTCGGTGCTGCAGGGACAGGATAGCAGATAGGGGAAACTTAAAGGAGGGGCACGCGGGAAGGGTGCGGCAGGGGGCGGGATACGGGGCCTTCGCGTTGGGAAGCCTTGGGGGTTATCCGGCGGGCTTTCCGCGGCGGCTGGAGTTGTAGATGTTGGCGACGACCGCCAGCAGTTCCGCGGGTTCCACCGGCTTGGGCAGGTGCATCTGGAATCCTGCGAGCAGCGCGCGACGCCGATCTTCGGAGCGGGCAAATGCGGTGAGGGCGACGGCGGGTGTATCGCCGCCTTGTGCGTCGGGGAGCTGGCGCAGCTTGATCAGGAATTCGTAGCCGTCTTCGTGGGGCATCCCGATGTCGCTGAGAACCATGTCGGGCTGGTGCCGGCGGACGGCCTCGATGCCCTCGGCGGCGCTGGCGGCGGTGGTGATGGTGACATGGGCGCGTTCGAGGATACGTTGAATGAGGGTGCGGGCATCGGGCTCATCGTCGACGACGAGGACATGGAAACCGCTGAGGTCCGGGAAGACGATGGGTTCAGCAGCGGAGGGCGCGGGTGTCAATGCCGCCTCGGTGCGATCGGCGTGTATTGCGGTGAGCGGAAGAGAGACGGTGAACGTCGCACCCTGGCCCAATCCCGGACTCGCGGCTTTGACGGTGCCTCCGTGCAATTCGACGAGGGACTTCACCAGCGCGAGGCCGAGCCCCAGGCCACCGTGCTGGCGGGTGATGGAGGTGTCGGCCTGGGTGAAACGGGTGAAGAGCTGCGGGAGGAAATCGGGGGAGATGCCCTTGCCGGTATCGAGGATCTCGACCTCCACGTGCGAGTTCACGCGGCGCAGGAACACCTGGATGCGTCCGCCGCGGCTGGTGAATTTGACGGCGTTGGACAGGAGGTTCCAGAGGATCTGCTGGAGGCGGTTGGGATCGCCGGTGATGGGTCCGGCCTTGGGATCGAGGACCTTGGTGAGGCGAATGCCCTTGCCTTCGGCGGCGGGGCGCATGGATTCCACGGCCTCGGAGACGACGGATTGAAGGTCGACGGGCTGCACGTCGAGCCGCAGCTTGCCGTTGACGATGCGCGACATGTCGAGAAGCTCTTCGATCAATTGGGCCTGGGCGCGGGCGTTGCGTTCGATGGAGTCGAGGCCTTCGCGGAGATCGTCGGAGCTGGCGGCGCCGCCGGGGGAGCGGAGGATGTTCGCCCAGCCGAGGATGGCGTTGAGCGGGGTGCGCAGCTCGTGCGAAAGGGTGGCGAGGAATTCGTCCTTCATGTGGCTGACGCGTTCGGCCTCGGCGCGGGCGGCCTGCTCACGGGCGAGGAGTCCTTCCCGTTCCCGCATGATGCGTTTGATGCTGGTGATGTCGCGTGCGACTTTGGACACGCCGATGACGCGACCGGTGACGTCCTTGACGGGTGAGATCGTCACCGAGACGTCAAGGCATCGCCCATCCTTGCAGACACGGACGGTTTCAAAGTGATCGACGCGTTCTCCGCGGCGCAGCCGCTCCAGGATCCTGGGTTCTTCGTCGAGGCGGTCGGGCGGAAAGAGCTTGGTGATGGAATTTCCGATCATTTCCTCGGGCGTGTAGCCGAACATTCTTTCCGCCGAGGAATTCCAGCTTTGGACGATGCCATTGAGGTCCTTGCTGATGATGGCGTCGTCGGAGGAGGCGATGATCGCGCGGAAGCGGCCTTCGAGTTCGGTGCTGCGGGTGATGTCGCGGACGACCTTGGAAGCGCCGATGACCTTTCCGGTGTGATCGCGGATCGGGGAGATGGTGGCGGAGATGGTCACGAGGCCGCCATCTTTCCGACGGCGGATGGTTTCAAAATGATCCACGCGCTCGCCGCGCCGCAGCCGTTGGAGAATGTGCGTTTCCTCGTCGAGACGGTCGGGCGGGAACAGGAGGGTGATGGATTTTCCGAGCATTTCTTCGGCGGTGTAACCAAAGATGCGTTCGGCGGCCGGGTTCCAGCTGCGGACGATTCCCTGCAGGTCCTTGCTGATGATCGCGTCGTCGGCGGAGCCGACGATGGCGCTGAGAAATGCGATCGCTTCTTCGGGAGAGCCCGTTAGTGGCAAGTGGGATTGGCTCATCCTGACCTCGTGGAAAAACAGCGGTGCGCGATGAGGGCTGCAATGTTAGGTTTCGGCGACTTCGGTGTACAGGTGAGCTCTACGCCGGTCAATGGGAAATGCTTACCGATTCACTTTTGCAGCTCGAGCATCGCTTTGGCGAAGCGGGCGCCGAATTCCTTCTGGGCGTCCGTATCGAAGTGGAGTTTGTCGCCGCGGTCGTGGAGGCCGTGGCTGTCCGCATAACCAACGTGGGGGAGATCGGCGGGGAGGTGCTTGAGGGCGGCGCGGACGGTGTCGACGTAGGGATGCTGGTCGGCGGGGAGAAATTCACCAAGCTGGCCGACGACGATGGGGAGGTCGGGCTGGGCGAGGTCGGTGCGGAAATCGGCGAGCATCTGGGTGAGGCGCTTTTCGTAAGAGGTGGCGTTGGTTTCGGCATCGCTGTCGGATTCGCCCTGGTGCCAGAGGATTCCCTTGAGGGTGCCGACGGCGGCGGCGGCGCGGGCGCGTTCGAGGGCGGCTTTGTAGAGGTCCGCGTCCTTGACCCAGCGGCTGAGGGCGGTGCCGCCGACGGCGCAGGGGACCAGGCCAATGGTGATGCCGGGGTCCGATTTGAGCATTTCTGTGGCGAAAGGGAGTCCGGGGCCGACGCCGGGCTCGACGCGGCCAATCTTGGGATGAAGGGGATCGCGGGCGATGATCCAGTGGTTGTCGGAATTGAGGGAGAGGATGCGGGGGTTGTCGGTTTCGGCAGGGACGACGCCGCGGCCAGCCATATTGGACTGGCCCATGAGGAGGTAGAGGTGGAAGGATTTTCTGGGGGGCAGATCGGTGACGATGCGCGGGGCGGGAGCGGTGGTGGGCGCGGTAGAAGCGGCCGGAGAGACGGCGCGGGCGGCGCCGATCAGGGAAAGGCCGAGGAGGGCAAGCAACGGGAACGAGCGTTTCATGTGCATAAGGAGAGTCCGTTTCGAGGAAGTGGCGGGCGCTGGAGGTGGACGGTCAGGGGGCATGGTACCGCGTGGGCGCGCGCGATGGCCAGTGGGATTTTTGTGGGGAGGCTCGCGTGTTTGAAAGTTTCGGCAAGACCGGGTGGCGCGATCGGCCGGCGGGCGGGATTAGAAGTTGCGGCAGTCGATGCAGAAGTGGCGGCGGATGGGGAAGGCGCCGGTGGGGGCAATCTGCAGGTCGACCCAGAGTTGCTCGGTGATGGTGGTGTCGATGGTGACGGCGAAGGATTTGACGTTGGCGGCGATGGGTGTGGGGGTGGCGCCGACGTTGTAGCGGGGGTCGGATTCCACGAGGGTGAAGGGAGCGGCGGAGCCGGTGCAGTAATAGACGAGGGTGCGGGTGGTGTTGTTGGCGATGTCGGGGACGGTGAGGGTGAGGCGCGTCTGGCCGTTGGCATCGGTGGTGACGGTGGGGATGGAGGTGGAGGAGGCGGCCTGGCCGTTGGCGAGGAGGCGGTGCCAGGCGAAGTCGGCGTCCCAGAGGGCGGTGTCCTGGGTGGAGTTGGAGCGGTTGACGTTGGCGGCGGCGAGGAGGATGGAGAAGGCGGCGGTGGAGATGATGGTGACGACTGCCAGCGCAACGAGGAGTTCGACGAGGGTCATGGCGCGGCGGATGGTGCGGGTGCGCGGCATCACTGGACCACCCACGTCATCATGGATTGGCCGTTGCAGGAGACGACGATTTCCTTCAGGCCGGAGTTGTTTTTGTTTTTGGTGGGGTTGTTGGGGTCGATTTCGCGGACGGTCCAGGTGATGGTGAAAGTGGTTCCCTTGCGGCCGGCGTCGGAGGCTGCGGAACCGGAGACCAGGGAGGCGTAGGTGGTGTCGCGGAGGTTTTCGAGGGTGGAGACGATCTGGGAGGAGACAAAGAGGCGATCTTCGAGGGCGGCGTCGGACTTGGAGACGGCCTGGAGGCCGATGCCCGCGCCCAGCCCGATAATGGTGAGCGTGACGAGGGCGAGCATGGCTTCGAGGAGGGTGAAGCCGCGGCGCGCGAATGTTTGTCTGACGGGCATGAAGGGTTTATCGCCCGAAAACGGACGCGACTTAAGTGGTTTTCGGGCGGGCTGGTGAAGCGTCGACGCGAAATGACCGATGCGCAAGAAAGCATTAGATGTTTACAGCGGGAGATGTTCGAATGAAAAAACATGCGATGGGAGCGGCGCGACGGCGACGGGGATCGGGGCTGTCGCTGATGGTGGTGATGTCCGTCGTGGTGACGGGGCTGATCGTCGCCCTGGCGTGGTCGTCAGGGCTGCAGGCGCAGGCATCCGCGAACCGGATCAAGGCGGACGAGAGCTTTTACGCGGCGGATGCAGCCGTTCAGTGGGCGATTTACCAGCTGCGGCAGGATCCCACGTGGCGTCCGACGGCGGGGCAGACGGTGAAGGTGAACGGGTGGACCTGCACGCTGGATTACACCGATGTGGGTTCGCCGACGGGGGTCCTGGGGAACCCTCTGACGTTTTCCTCGCGCGCGACCAAGAGCGGCGCGCCCAGCAGCGAGACCGTGACGGCGACCGTGCAGGGGACGCTGAAATATGCGCCGCAGTTTTACTCACAGAACGACCTGACGATCGCGCAGAGCGCGACGATCAAGGGGGACATCCAGACGCTCGGGAAGCTGACCATCAACGGACCCGGGGCGTCGGCCTTGGGGAAAGTGAGCGGCACAGTGAAGGCGAAGAAGACGGTGACGGACAACAACCCCACGGGGTCGGCGACCTATTTCGCGTCGACGCCGACGGCCAACGTGGCGGCGCTGGGGTCGCCGACGCAGACGGTGCAGCAGGTGCACGACAACCTGATCGCGCTGGGATACGTGGACATCAGCGTGATTGAGGATTACACGACCTCTCCGGGGAAGCTGATCCTGGATTTCACCAAGGCGGGGGGCAAGCCGGTGCGGGTGCCGGGGCCGGGACCTTATGGTTACTCGGGAACGGTGGGGATCAAGGGATCGGGAACACTGATCATGGAGGGAAGCATCACCTTCGGCGGCGGCTTCCCCTTCAACACGACGACCGCGAATATGAACGTGGTGGTGATGGGAGACGTCACGGTGAACCCGGGGCCGATCAACATCAACGGGAGCTTCTATGTGAAGGGAAACTGGGTGCAGAACGGGGCGTACACGCTGAAGGGGACGATTCTGGCGGAGGGGACGATGCAGCTCCTGGGGACGGGGACGGTGGATGTGGGCACGCCGCCGACGTTCGATCCGCGCTACATTCCGCGGATCACGACCTATGTGGGGAGTCTTCCTTAAAGGGGATGACCTTCGGGAATGAGATTGAAAAGAAGCGGGGCTTCCGTCCGGAAGCCCCGCTTTGTTTTTATTCGATCAGCAGGCATCAGCGGCGGCGGCGGAGCAGCAGCAGCGAGCCCAGGGAGAGCACGCCAAGGGAGGCGGGTTCGGGGACCGCCGCGGGGGCGCCGGGCACGACGCCGTTGCGGAAGAGGTCGGAGAGATCGTTGGCGTAGGCGATCTGGTTGGAGGTGGAACCGGCGTAAATTTCCGAGGGGGGAAGCTGGTTGTTGATGTAGCCGCCGAGCTGGAAGATTTCCTCCATGGTTTTGATATCGGAGGAGTGGTTGTATTCGAGGGTGCTGACGTAGGCGTTGCCCTTCGCAAGAGGCGAGATGACGATTTCCATGAGGGTGTGGTGGGTATCGTCGCGGTTGGTGCCTTCGGTTTCATCCATCCAGATCACGATGGCGCCGTTGTTTTTGTAGGCCTGCGTATTTTCGATTTCCGGGACGACCTGGGCGAGGAAGTTGTCGCCGAGGGCGATCGATTGGTTGGCATCGCCGGCGGTGTAGCTGACGCCGTTGTAGGTGAAGCTGGTGCTGAGGTTGGAGTGCATGTCGTTGTACTGGTTGGGCGTGATCCAGTTGTACTTGCCGAAACTGCTGGTCGCGGTGGGATTGGAAACGGAGATCGTGTCGGCGGCGATGTCGGAGCGGAGGGAATCGAAGGTGGCGACGTTCTGCGTGGCGGTGTCGGAGAAGAATGCCATGGGGTCGTGCTTGGCGGCGTAGTTGTACTGATTCGTGTGGTAGTAGGGGTTGGTGACGGAGCTGGAGGTCCCGGACTTGGAAACCAGGACGTTGCCGCCGGTGGGAACCGCGGCGGAGGAGATCTGGTAGTCCTCCTGGTAATTCTTCCAGGCGACGCCGGCGGCGTTCATCTGACCCGTGAGGTGCGGGGTCTGGGTGAACATGTTGCCCGCGGCCGCCGAGGGGTCGGCATCGTTCTGAATCAGTGTTTTGGTCACCGCGTTGTAGTTGGTGCCGGCTTCGGCCCAGAGGTAGTTGGGCTCGGAGGGATGCTCGTTCAGGCCGGCGGCGAGGTAGTTGCTGGCGTAGGACACCTGCAGCGCGTTGGGATTGCCGGGAGTAACCAGGGAGTTGATGAACGGTGCGGCGGG
>JBEHXY010000168.1:0-8059 GCA_048498455.1 Planctomycetota bacterium
TGTGTGGTGAATCGTGAGGGGGTTAATGCGGGCGACGGGGGGAGGGGCGACGGGGGAACCACGGAGACGCGGAGACGCCAAGGGACGGACACGCGGGAATTGGCCTCGGATGGACGCAGATGGGGGATGACGGATCAATTATCCACAAATGAACACGAATGGACACGAATGGGGTGGGTGGGGGGCACGTTTCCGTTGTTGAAGGGAGGCCGGGGCGGGGAGATTTGAGAGGTGGTCAGGGGGTGGGGTGGTCGGCCCAGTTGAGGAAGGTTTGGAGGAGGAAGGTGAGTTTGGAGGCGTCGCCGGCGGCTTTAACCTGCCGGAAACCGCGGGCTAAACTCTTGGGCCCATGCCGGGGCTTTATCAAGGGTTTCCCCCCCCACGCCGCGACGTCGCAAGCCCGTTCGGAGGTTGGTTTTGGGAGCGGGGGGTTTTTGGTGCTGCGCGGGGTCAGGGGGTGCTGGTGGCTGGAGGGTGGGCGGCGAGGATGTCGAGGAGGGTGTTGATGTCGATGGGTTTGCGGAGGAAGGTGGATTGTTCGCCGAAGCGTTCGGGGTCGAACATGTCGTATTGGCCGGAGATGAAGATGATGCGGGTTTTGGGGTAGCGGATGTGGAAGAAGGTGGCGAGCGAGTCTCCGGGGACGTGGGGGAGTTCGATGTCGAGGAGGACGACGTCGGCGGGTTGCTGGGCCATGAGCTGGGTGGCCTGATGGGCGTCGCCGGCGGTGCGGACGGTGTAGTTGTGGGAGGTGAGGGCGCGGGCGAGGGCATCGCGGGAAGCGGCCTCGTCATCGACGATGAGGATGTTGCGGTTCATGGGGGATCCTCCGTGTGGGCCGGGGCGATGCCTTGCGCAGGACGGAGGGGGCACGTGCGGGCGCTGCGCAAGGTGAGCCGAGGCGTGCGATGGGGGGATAGGGGCAAAGGGCGGGCCAGAGGTGGGGAAGGGGAAGCTCAGGCGGAGGCGCTGGAGGGGTTGGGGAGGGGGTCGGCGGGGGCGTCGGGCGCGGGCGGGGCGCTGGCCTGGGCGTCGGCGACGATGCGGGCGAGGTTTTCGAGAGCGGATTGCAGATGGGCGGAAGCGCCGGGGTTGTTGGCGCCGTTTTCGACGGCGCGGGCGGCGTCAGTGATGTGGGGGAATCCATAGGAGCCCCCGGCGCCGGCAAGGCGGTGGGCGAGGCTGGCCAATTCATGGAAGCGGCCGTCGGCAAGGCAGTTTGTCATGGTTTGCAAGGTGGGGGTGAGGCCCTGGAGGAAGCGGCGGGTGAGGTCGCGGAGGACGGGGTCCTCGTCGGGGGCGGGCGGCGCGGGAGCGGGGGCAGGTGTGGGGGCGTTGCCGAGGCGGGCGAGGGTCTGGAGGAGGGCGGGCATGTCGACGGGCTTGGAGACGTATTGGTCGCAGCCGGCGAGAGCGCAGCGGCGGGCATCTTCGCGCATGGCGTTGGCGGTGAGGGCGACGATGGGGCGCGTGTAGCCGGCAGCGCGGAGACGGGAGGTGGCGGTGTAGCCGTCCATGATGGGCATCTGCATGTCCATGAGGACGACGTCGAAGGGGCGGCCTTCGTTGAGGGCGGCGAGGCAGGCGTCGAAGGCGGCCTGGCCATCAGGGACGGTGGTGACGGTGCATCCGGCGCGGGAGAGCTGGAGGGAAATGACGTCGCGGTTTTCGGGGCCATCCTCGGCGAGGAGGATGCGGAATTTGAGGGTGGAAGGAGGGGGCGCGGGCTCGACGGGTGCGAGGAGTCGGGGGAGATCGCCGGGGGGCGTGAGGGAGGCATCGGGGAGTGTGCCGACGGGGAGGGAGAGGCGGAAGGTGGAGCCGTTGCCGGGGGCGGAGGTGGCGGTGAGCTCTCCGCCGAGCATGCGTGCGAGGCGCCTGGAGATGGAGAGTCCGAGGCCGGTGCCGCCGTATTTGCGGGTGGTGGAGGGGTCGGCCTGGATGAAGGGTTCGAAGAGCGCGTCCATGGTGTCGGGGGACATGCCGATGCCGGTATCGAGGACATCGCAGACGAGGTGGGGGCTGGAGAGGCCGAGGTCGTAGCGGACGAGGAGTTTGACATCGCCGGCGTCGGTGAATTTGACGGCATTGGAGAGGAGGTTGATGAGGATCTGTCGGAGGCGTGTGGGGTCGGTGAGGATGCGGTCGGGGACGGGGGAATCGAAGGCGCAGGAGAAGGCGATATTTTTGAGCAGGGCACGCGGGCGGATGAGGGAATCGACTTCGACGAGGAGGTCGGGGAGGCGGCACTCGAGGTGTTCGAGCTGGAGGCGGCCGGCTTCGATCTTGGAGAGGTCGAGGATGTCGCTTATGAGGGTGAGGAGGTGTTCTCCGGAGCGGCGGGAGGCGAGGATGTAGCGTTCGCGGGTGGGGGGATCGGTGGTGGCGAGGAGGAGGTCGGCGTAACCGAGGATGGAGGTGAGGGGGGTGCGGAGTTCGTGGGACATGTTGGCGAGGAAGGCGGATTTGGCC
The DNA here is from genome assembly GCA_048498455.1 of Planctomycetota bacterium. Taxonomy (GTDB): domain Bacteria; phylum Planctomycetota; class Phycisphaerae; order WQYP01; family WQYP01; genus CALCHA01. The sequence goes on from JBEHXY010000168.1 coordinate 2,473, forward strand.
TTGCTGGCGGCTTCGGCCTGTTCGCGGGCGAGGCGGAGCTGTTCCTCGGCTTTCCGGCGGGCGCGGAGGTCGGCGAGGATGAGGGTGAGGGCGATGATGGTGATGATGGCGCCGAGGGTGCTGGTGGCGGCGACGGTGAGGAGGGTGTTGTTGGCGCTGTGCTGGGCCTGGATGTCGCGCGTGGCGATGAGTTCGTGTTCGGCCTGGATGCAGGCTTCCATCCTGGTGCGGAGGGGGGTGGTGGCGTCGCGGCGCCAGGTGCGCTGAAAGAAGGCGTCGTCGATGTCGGGGGTGGTGGCGGTGAACTTGGCTTCGAGAGCTTCGGTGATGGCGTCGAGGCGGGCCTGCTGGACGGGGTTGTCGGCGGTGAGGACGCGCAGGCGTGCGAGGGAGCGCTGGAGGTCGGTCTTGGACTTGAGGTAATCGTCGTAGGGGAAGTGCTCGGGGTCGGTGGTGTAGTAGCGGAGGTTGCCGGCGGTCTGGCCGAGGGTGAACTCAAGGCGGTTGAATTCGGAGAGGACTTCGTGGGTGTGGGCGACGAGGTGCTGGTCGTTGAGGGCGCGCAGGGTGGTGTTGACGGCAGTGGCAGCGACGGCGGCAAGGAGCACCAGCGCGGCGAGGAACCCGGCGAGAACTTTTCGTTCAATGGACAGAAACGATTACCGACAAAGGCGCACGGCACGAGGACAGACACGGGCGACGGGAGGACGTTGGACATCGGGAGTCTGGGTGTATTGTTCCCAACGGGAGGGGCGGCGTCCAGTGACCTGAACAGGGCTGGGCCCTGGCGGGCGGGGGTTTGACGGGGGAGGCGTGGGGGCTCTACCCTTGGCAGGTGAGCGGCCAAAGGAGGTGCGACGTTGAAGCTGAAGGACTTTGATTTTTTGCGAGTGGAGGCGGGGGAGAAGGTGCGGCTGTCGAAGTGGGACACGGGGTCGACGAAACACGTGCCGGCGCGTGAGGAGGCGGAGGCGCGGACGGTGGAGGCGGCGGCGAAGCTGGCGGAATACCAGGAACTGCTGTACGCGGGGGCGCGGCAGTCGGTGCTGGTGGTGCTGCAGGGGATGGATGGATCGGGGAAGGATGGGGCGGTGCGGAAGGTGTTTGACGCGGTGAACCCGGCGGGGATGCAGGTGACGAGTTTCAAGCAGCCGTCGGCGGAGGATCTGCGGCACGATTTTCTGTGGCGTTGTCACCAGAAGGCGCCGCCGCGGGGATACATCGGGGTGTTCAACCGGTCGCACTATGAGGATGTGCTGGTGGTGCGGGTGCATGCGGAGAAGCTGCTGGCGCCGGAGCTTCGGGGGAACAAGGGGGAGTGGGAAACGCGGTTCGAGATGATTAGGGGGTTTGAGCAGACGCTGAGCGATTCGGGGACGCGGGTGGTGAAGTTTTTCCTGCACATTTCAAAAGAGGAACAGCGGGAGCGGTTTGAGGCGCGGCAGCAGGAGCCGGAGAAGCACTGGAAGCTGGCGGCGGGGGATTTTGAGGAGCGGAAGTACTGGAAAGATTACATGAAGGCGTATGAGGCGATGCTGGGGTCGACCTCGACGAAGGATGCGCCGTGGTACATCGTGCCGGCGGATCACAAATGGGTGCGGGATTACTGGATGTCGCACATCCTGGCGGCGGTGATGAAGGGGATGGACCTGGAGGTGCCGGCGGTGGCGGATGCGGCGCTGCTGACGCGGAAGTTTGATTGAGCGATGGCGGCGCGGGCGGGTTGGAGGGTGGGAAGGGTTCGATTATGCTGGGGGGTTTCCACATTGAAGAGTTGACGGAGCGGCGCGCGTGCGAAAATTGATGAAGGATTACGGGAAGGGGATCATGGCGGTGCTGGGGGTGGTGCTGATGCTGGCGTTCGCGTTGCCGACGGTGTTCAACGGGCAGGGCGATGCGGGGACGGTGGTGCGGGGGCAGCTGGGGGGGAAGAAGGTGATGAACCGGGAGATTCTGTCGGCGCAGAACGACATCCAGGTGCTGGAGGCGTTCCGGCTGGGGATACTGTTCATGTACCGGGAATCGCTGGACGGGCGGGAGCTTCTGCGGCTGGCGCTGGATCCGCGGGATCCGGCGACGCACCTGTATCTTCTGCTGACGGAGGCGCAGCGTTATGGGCTGTCGGCGTCGGACGAAGAGATCAACTCGGTGATCCGGGACCACCAGGTGGAGCCGGGGGTGCCGCTGACGGCGGATGAATTGCGGACGCGGCTGGAGAAGCTGGGGATTCCGGAGATCACGCTTCGGGAGGCGATCCGGCATGCGTTGATCGTGCGGAAGCTGGGGCAGATGGGGATGGAAGCGGTGCACGTGACGGTGCCGGAGCTGGAGACGCTTGCGGACAGTTCCTTGAGCCGGGTGGTGGTGGATTACGCGGTGATGGACGCGAATCTTGGGTGGGAGGGTGCGGCGGCGCCGACGCCGGCAGCGGTGGAGAAGCAGTTCAATTTGTACAAGGACGTGGTGCCGCTGGCGCAGCAGGATCCGGGGAGCGCGCCGGTGATGATCGACCGGCACACGTATCCGTTCGGCTACAAGTATCCGGACCGGGTGCAGGTGGAGTGGCTGAAGTTCGACGCGGCGGAGATTCGCGCGAAGTTCAAGGCGACGCAGGAGGATTATGAGCAGGCGTATGCGTACTACAAGGCGCATCCGTCGGAGTTCAAGGCCTCGGCGGCGAGCCGTCCGGCGACGGCGCCGGGCGCGGGCACGCAGGCGGCGACCCAGTCGGGAACGCAGGCGGGGGTGCAGTCGTTTGAAGAGGTGAAGGATCGGCTGGTGAATGAGCAGATCCGGGACCGCGCGGACAAGCTGATGCGGCGGATGGTGGACCGGTCGCTGGGGATGGCGGGCGAACCGTGGAAATCGGGGAACACCGACGCGCAGGGATTCCACGAGCCGCTGGATGCGGGGAAGTGGACTTCGTATGAGACGGTGGCCAACGAGGTGGCGAAGAATCGGGATTACAACGGGTACAAGCCGGCGGTTGGCCGGTCGACGGGGTGGCTGGGGCGAGCGGAGTTGCAGCACCTGGCGGGGATCGGGGATGCGCTGTACACGACGCAGCGGGACGTTTTTGGTTTTCCGGAGCTGGCGCTGAAGGTGAAGGAACTGCAGCCGGATGTTTCGGCGGCGAAGCGCAGCGTGACCTCGCGGCTGGGGTTGCAGGTGGGGGTGGATGGCCCGGTGCTGGAGGACAAGGACGGGAATCTTTACGTGTACCGGGTGGTGGCGGCGGAGGCGGCGCATGCGCCCAAGTCGCTGGACGAAGTGCGGGACCGGGTGGTGGATGATCTGAAGAAGCTGGAGACGTACGAGCAGCGGCAGGCGGATGCGAAGGCGCTGGCGGCGAAGGCGTCGGGCGGATCGGCGGCGGACCTGATCAAGCTGGCGCAGGCGGATCACTGGGTGGCGCGGCAGTCGGAAGCGTTCAGCCGGGAAGGGAAAGAAGACCACCTGCTGTCGGGTGTGCCGGGGATGATGGATGCGGCGTTCGGCCTGGCGGAAAAGGCTCCTTCGACGCAGCCGGCGGCCACGCAGGGCGCGACGACGCAGGCGGCGACGCGGCCGGGGGGCACGGCGACGACGACGGTTCCATATGATGCGGACCTGTCGGTGTATGTGCTGGCGCTGGATCATTACACCCCGACGACGCCGCGGGATTTTGCGACGCGGCGGATGTACCTGTGGTTCAACCAGGCGTTTGATGAACAGTCGAAGTTCCTGGCGGAGTGGTCGGGGCTGGACGCGGTGGCGCGGCGGCTCAAGTATGTGCCGACACAGCCGTTCCCGGCGCGCAAGGAAGAGAGCTGAAGCCCGGGCAGGATGCGGAAAGGGGGGCGATCACCGGCGGCGGTGATGGGGGTGGGCGCGCGACTGGCTGGTTTGGAAAGTGCGGTGGGGCTTCTGTTTTTTGATCCAGGCGAGGAAGTCGGCGAGTTCGGGGGCGGCGCGGAGTTTTTCGACCGTGTCGAAATCGCGCTCGAGCTGGCGGTTGGAGAAGGTGGCGTGAATCTGCTTGTGGCAGGGGCGGCACATGGGGACGCGGTGCTCGGCCTTGCCGCCTTTTTGGCGCGGGAGGGTGTGGTGCCAGGTAAGGAGATTTCCGGGCACGTGGCGGTCGCAGAAGGCGCAGGGGCCGTCGTCCATGCAATGCTCCTTTCGCGGGGATTGTAGGCGGGAGGAGCGGGGCAGGCTGGCGGGGCGAAGGGCGGGCCGGCGCGGGGGCGGAACTTCTTTGGGGGAAATCTCTTTTTGTGGACAAGCGGGAGCGGGGGCGTTGAGATGGGGACCGCGCTTTCAAAAGGAGCCAGGGATGCTGCAGGTGGTATTGCCGACGTTTCGATTCGCGCTGACTTATTCGCAGAAATTGCTGGAAGGGGTGGAGGATGCGCAGATGTGCGCGCAGCCGGTGGCGGATCGGCTGATCAACCATCCGGCGTTTGTGATCGGGCACCTGGCGTGGACGACGGACCAGTGGGCGTCGATGATCGGCGCAACGCGCGGGGTGCCGGAGGAGTGGCGGGAGCGTTTTGCGCCGGGATCGCCGGTGCTGCCGGAGCGGTCCTGGTATCCGGCGAAGCGGGAGCTGGTGGCGGCGTGGGAGGGGGCGCATGGGCGGATGGTGCAGGCGGCGATGAACGCATCGCCGGAGGTGCTCAGTGGCACGCCGCCGGAACGGGTACAGAAGATGTTTTCAAACATGGGCGAGGTGATTGCGGGGGTGATGAGTTCGCACACGGCGGTGCACCTGGGGCAGCTCTCGGCGTGGCGTCGGGCGATGGGGTATCCGACGGCGTTTTCGCCGCCGCCGGCGAAATGAGAAGTGATGCGGGGCGGCGCGGGCAGGCGTGCGGCCGCGGGGAGGGGGATGCCGCCGCGTGGAGGTGCGGCGCGGGCGGCAGCGTTTCGGGGCGCGGCGGCGCCTATAGTTGCACGGGCTGGGGGGGCGCGGCACGGGCGGTTACTCTTGCGGAGGCGGTTCATGGTTGTGCTCAAACGCCTGCTGCCGATGGCGGCGGTGATGGCGACATGCCTGGCGGCGGCGCTGGCCCAGGTGCCGGGTCCGGGCGGAGGAGCGGCGACGGCGCCGGCGGGGAGCGGGGCGGTATCGGGAGCGGGAGCGGCGGGGCGGATTGCGCCGGAGGCGTCGCCGCATCTGCTGCTGGGCAATCCAAGCAGCGCGACCATGGATGTGCGCAACAAGAACAATTACCTGATGTCGAAGAAGTATTATGCGCTGGCGTATGACTCGGAGGCGGGGGTGCCGCTGTGGGTGTCGTGGCAGCTCACGAAGGATGACCTGGGGAGCGCGCCGCGCAAGCGGACGTTCGACGACGATGCGACGCTGCCGGAGGGATTTTCGCGCATCACGACGCAGGATTACACGGGGTCGGGCTATGACCGGGGGCACCTGTGTCCGCATTCGGACCGGGCGCACGACACGGAGATGTCGTATGCGACGTTCGTGATGACCAACATTATTCCCCAGGCGCCAAGCGTGAATCAGAAGGCGTGGAACATGCTGGAGATGTACCTGCGCGACCTGGCGACGAAGGAGAACGTGCATCTGTACATCACGGCGGGG
>JBEHXY010000169.1:0-8050 GCA_048498455.1 Planctomycetota bacterium
GTGGAGCCATTTTTCCCACATCGTGGTGGTGGCGGCGAGGAGGATTTTGTCGTTGGCGTTCATGTCGATCTCGGCTTCGGCGGCGCGGGCGGTGGCGATGAGGCGCGGGACGACCGTGTGGTCGAGGGCGCCGGTAATGCCCGGGAGGGGCGTGTCCATCGGCGTGCCAAGGCCATGGCGGAGGCGGTCCGCGAACCATTCGGCGGCGATGGCCATCATGAGACCGATGCCATCGCGCTTGGCGCGATCGGCGGAGGAAAGCTTGTCGCGGTGAAGCTGCAGCTTGGAATATTCGTTGGCGGCGCCGGCGATGACGTCGGCGACTTCGGAAGCGCCCGCGCGGCCGGCGACGAGCTGGTCGAGTTTGGCGGCCAGCTCGCGGGTCCATCCCAGGACTCCGCCGGGGGTGAAGGGCTTGCCGTCGTCTTCGCCATCGTCGTCGGTGTCGCCAGCCTTGGCCTTGCGTTCGGCGGCCTTGGTGTTTTTCTCGGTGATGACGTTCATTTCCTCCACCCAGCGAAGCGCCCGGCCGATCGAACCACGGGCCAGGCGGGCGAGGAGGGCGGCGTCTTCGGAGCCGACACCGGCGCCGATGAGCCCGCGGACGACGATCTCGTGGGGCAGCTCGTTAAACGAGACGATCTGGGCGCGCGAGCGGATGGTCGAGAGCAGGTCCTGCGGGCTGGGGGTAATGAGGATCAGGTAGCTTTCGTTGGGGGGTTCCTCGAGGGTTTTGAGGAGGGCGTTCTGGGCCTGCACCTCCATCAGTTCGGCTTCATCGATAATGAAGAATTTGCCTTTGCCGCGGAAGGAGCGGCGGTAGATTTTGGCTTCTTTGTTTTCGGCGGTGTCACCGGTGATTTCGCCGCGGATGACGTGGATCGAGAGCGTGGTGCCCTTGCTGGTGCCGGACTTGTCGTGATAGCGGATGAGTTCTTTGGTAATCAGGTGGAGGTCGGGGTGATTGCCTGAATCGACGGCCCGGCAGGATTCGCAGACGTCGCAGGGCAGGGTGAGGGTGAAGTCGGGCGGCAGCGTGCGGAGGCGCTCGGCGTTGGCTTCGCGGCGGGGAGCATCGCAGAGCACTGTCTTGGCGAGCTGGACCGCGGAAAGCATTTTGCCCACGCCGGGGGGGCCGGCGAAAATCCAGGTGCTGGCAAGGCGTTTGGCGGCAAGGGCCCTCTGGAGGAGGCCCAGGGCACGGTCTTGTCCGAGGACGTTGAGCATTCGGAGAAGATACAGACGACGAGGGGAATTCGCCACGGATGAAGACGGATGAAGACGGATGAACACGGATGTGGACGACGGAGGTGACATTGGAACCGGTGGCGGATAGGGTTGGGGGATGCGGTGTTTTTATGCAGCGAGCCATGGGGGGCATGCGCCGGTGTGGTATGTGGCGGACGGCTGCGTGCGGCCCTGTCCGGAAGTGCCGGCGCGGGCCGTGGCGATTGCGCGGGCGGTGGCGGAGGCAGTGATGGAGGTCGAAGAGCCGGGGAAGCTGGATGTGTGGCCGGCGCTTCGGGGGGTGCACGAGGCGGGGTATCTGGATTACCTGCGGACGATTCATGATTTGTGGTCGGCGGAGTTTGGCGCGTGCGATGTGCTGCCGGACACGTTTGTGCCGCGCGGTCCCCGGGGGTTGCGGCGGCCGACGAAACCGGCGGCACAGGCGGGGTATTACTGTTTCGACCTGGCGGCGCCGATCGGGGCGGAGACCTGGCGGGCGGCGCTGGATTCGGCGACCAGCGCCTGTGCCGCGGCGCGGGCGGTGGTGAATGGAGAGCGGGCGGCTTATGCGATCTGCCGGCCACCGGGGCATCATGCGGGGGCGGACTACTGCGGCGGATTCTGTTACCTCAACAACGTGGCCATTGCGGCGCAGTTTTGCCTGCTCGCCGGGAAAAAGCGGGTGGTGATCCTGGATGTGGATTATCACCACGGAAACGGGACTCAGGATATTTTTTACGGGCGCGGAGACGTGCTGTTTGTGTCAATTCACGCGGATCCGAACACGCAGTATCCCTACTTCTGGGGGCATGCGGAGGAGACAGGCACAGGGGAGGGCGCGGGGTGCAATGTAAATCTGCCGCTGCCGCGGGGGTGCGGGCCGGTGGTGTGGATGGAGTCGTTGGAGCGGGCGCTGGAGCGCGTGGCGGCGTTCGGCGCGGAGATGCTGCTGGTGTCGCTGGGGGTGGACACGGCGGCCGCGGACGGCATCGGTGATTTCAACCTGGAGGAGGAGGACTTTGCGGAGGTGGGACGCCAGATCGCGGCGCTGGATCTGCCGACGCTGTTTGTGCAGGAGGGGGGATACAACGTCGAGCAAATCGGGCGGTCGGTGGTGGCGGTGCTGCGCGGGTTTACGGGGCAGAACGGGCCGTGACCCTGGATTCGGCGGGGTTCAGGCGCGGGGCAACTCGTTGCCGGGACGGGGCTTGAGTTTGAGCAGGTCGGTGATGCGGCTTTTGCGCGCGGCGGGCAGTTTTTTCGCGCGCGACACCTTGGCAACCTGCTTGCAGAAGACTTCATCGACCTTGGACATTGGCGGCGGGCCCTTTTTCCTGTGCGCAACGATCTTGCCCGTTCTCCGTGAACGCGGGGCCGGCACACTCGAGGCGCACCGTCACCACCGAACCTTGCTGGTTTTTTGACGCACGGGAAACCCCCGGGACCAGAAGGCGGCGTGAACGTCTCTCCGCGGCGGGTTGGTCCAATAACCTTGCCGCGGCAAATCAGCTCAGCCGAGCTTGTCCCCTGTTAACGGCTCAGCTGCGCGCCGAGTTCCCGCAAAATGGAAATCCCCTGATCAAGTTTGGTATCTGTTGTGGCGTAACTCAGACGAAAATGGCTGTCTTTGGCGGAAAAAACGTTTCCCGGAATGATCAGAACATTTTGTTCAATCGCCTTTGCGACGAACTGCGTGGCCGTGACCGACGGGGGAACCTTCGGAAAGGCATAAAAGGCGCCGCCCGGGTGGTTGATCTCGAAGAACTCCGAGAGCCCCTCGACCACGCGGTCGCGCTTCTTCTGATAGGCCTGGATGTAGGGGGTCATGTCGACGCCTTCCACGTGGCCCTCCGTGTCGCCGGCGACGGTGTCCAGGGCGGCATACTGCACCATGGAGGGGGCACAGACGAAGGTGTATTGCTGGAGCTTGGTCATCTGCTCGATGACCGCCTTGGCTTCGCCGTTGGCTGCCGCATAACCGAGGCGCCAGCCGGTCATGCCATAGGTTTTGGAATAGCCCTTGAGCAGGAGGCACTGCCCCGGGAGGAGCCCGGCGATGGAGCGGTGGGGTTCGTAGCAGAAGGCATCGTAAATTTCATCACTGATCACCAGCAGGTGGTGCTTTTTGGCGATGGCGGCGGCGGCCTCGAGCTCCGCCTGCGTGAGGGTGATGCCGGTGGGATTGTTGGGCGAGCAGAGAATCAGCATCTTGGTGCGCGGGGTGATGGCGGCCTCGATGCGCTCAGGGTGAAGGCGGAAGTCCGGATAGGAATCGACGGCCACGGGTACCGCGCCGCACAATTTGGGCAGGTGTTTGTACATGACGAAGAAGGGATCCAGGAACAGCACTTCGTCGCCGGGGTTGAGCGTCGCGAACATGGCGAGCATGAGGCCTGCGGAGGTGCCCGAGAGGATGAGGGCTGCGGGATCGGTCCAGCCGGTGTCGCGGGTGACCTTGGCTTTGACCTTGTCGAGCAATTCGCCGACGCCTTGCGTGGGGGTGTAGCGATTCTTGCCGGCGCGGATGGCGTCGATCGCCTTTTCCTTAAGCGGATCGGGCACGTCGAAGTCGGGCTGGCCGATGGAGAGGTTGATGGGGTCCTTGAGCTTGGCGGCGAGGTCGAAGACCTTGCGGATGCCGGAGGCGTCGATGTCGAGGGCGCGCTGGGCGATGAAGCTGGACATGGGGCTCCTTGAGGCACGGTGCGTAGCGGATCAATGGCCGAAAGACACGAAGGAACACGAAAGGGTATGGGGATGATAGGAGGGGAAGGGGACGGTTTTCACACGTCGAAGTACATGGCAAATTCGTAGGGGTGCGGGCGGATGCGGAGGGCGTCGATTTCGGTGGTTCGCTTGTAGCGGATCCAGCCTTCGATGACGTCCTTGGTGAAGACGTTGCCGGCGAGGAGGTAGTCGTGGTCGGCGGCGAGGGCGGCGAGAGCCTCGGAGAGGTTGGCCGGCGACTGGACGATGGCGGCGAGCTGGTCGGCGGGCAGCGTGGCGGGGTCCACGTCCATCGGGTCGCCGGGATCGATTCGGTTGTGAATGCCATCGAGGGCGGCCATGGTGATCGCGGCAAAGGCGAGGTACGGGTTGGCCGAGGAATCGGGGGTGCGAAACTCGAGTCGCTTTTTGTCGGGATCGTCGGAATAAACCGGAATGCGGATGGCGGCGGAGCGGTTGCGGGACGCGTAAACCATGTGCGTGGGGGCTTCGTAACCGGGAACGAGGCGCTTGTAGGAGTTGGTCGTCGGCGAGCAGAATGCGCAAAGCGAGCGGGCGTGCTTCAGTATGCCGCCGATGGCACACAGCGCCAGTTCCGAAAGGCCGGCATACTTCTTTCCAGCGAACAGCGGCTTGCCGTTTTTGAACAGCGAGAAGTGCACGTGCATGCCCGAACCGTTGTCCATGAACAGCGGCTTGGGCATGAAGGTGGCGACCTTGCCCCAGCCGGCGGCGACCTGCTTGGCGACATACTTGTAGTACATCAGCTTGTCGCCCATGCGCAGCAGGTGGTCGTGGCGCATGTCGACTTCGCACTGGCCGCCGGTGGCGACTTCGTGATGGTGGCCTTCGACATCGATGCCGAAGCCCTGGAGGACGGCGACCATTTCGCTGCGGAGATCGGTGAGGGTGTCGACGGGGGGCGTGGGGAAATAACCTTCGCGCAGGCGGATCTGGTTGCCCTTGTTCTGCTCGCCCGACTTGCCACGGTTCCAGACGCCTTCGACGGAATCGACGCAGTAGCGGGCCTCGTTGACGGTCTGTTCGTAGTGCACCGAATCGAAGACGAAGAACTCGGCTTCGGGGCCGAAGCGGGCTTCATCGGCGATGCCTGACTTTTTGAGGAAGGCCTCGCACTTGCGGGCGACCGAGCGCGGGCTGCGGGAGTATTCGCGCTTCGTGACCGGGTCGCGGATGTCGCAGAGCATGGCGAGCGTGGGGCGGTCGAGGAAGGGATCGATGACGGCCGTTTCGGCGACGGGGAGGAGGAGCATGTCGGATTCGTTGAGGCCTTCCCAGCCGCGCACGGAGGAGCCGTCGAAGCCGATGCCATGGGCGAAGGAGCGCTCGGTGAGTTCCGCGACGGGGTAGGTGCAGTGCTGCGGCAGGCCGGGGAAATCCATGAAGCGGAGATCGACGAATTCGATTTTCTGCTGCTTGAGGAACTGGAGCAGTTGGCGCGGCGAACGGCTGAACATGAGCGGCTCCGTGAGGATCGGGAGGGGGGCCACTCTACAACAGGGCCAGCGCGTTGGCGAGCGCGGGGCGTGTCAGCGTGCGGGCGCGGCGGCGGCAGGCGCGGGACGGGTGGCGGGCGCCACCGGGGCACGCTCCTCCAGGTCCGGACAGGCGGTCTTGAGATTGGGCGCGACGTTCGCCGTCACATTTCCCGCCGCCCATGCGATGCCGCCCATGAGCAGCTTCTGGAAAATGTCGCCCTCCCACACATCCTGGCGGTGGCCCATGGAGGTGTAGAAGACCCGCCCCTTGCCGTGGGCGCGGGCCCAAGTCTCCGGATAAGCCGCTCGCTGGTATTGCCATTCCCGCTTGCCGGCGGCACTGGTTTTCATGGTCGCTGTTTCCTGCACGGCGATCACGTGCAGATCGGGGGCGAGGTTGATCAGCGAGTACCACTCCTCGTTCATCTCAAAATCCTTGAGGCCCGCGATGCCGGCGAAGGTCGGGTCGGCGAAACGGATCTTGGAGGTCTGCTGCGAGCCGTGGGCGAGGAATTCGCCGCCCAGCATGGCGATGTAGGGATCGACCTCGTCGCCCTTTTCGGAGCGGACCACCTTGTCGTTGATTTTGCTGTGGAAAGTGTCGGTGGCGCAGTGCATACCGGCGAAGCCCTTGCCGTTTTCAATGGCCTTGAGGAGCGCGGCCTTGCCTTCGGCGTTCATGGGCGGGGTGTCGTCGCCGCCCTTGAAGCGGGTGCCCGGGGGAAGCGTGAGATCGCCAGTGGTATAGAAGATGAACGCGTCGTAAGCGCCGATTTTGTCCGGATTGAACAGCGTGCCGTCCTTGGAAATTTCGATCGTGTAGCCGGCTTTTTCCGCCCACTCCTTCAACATCCGTTCGCCCCACGCCAGCGGTTCGCCCTTCTGCCGGGTGACGGCGGCGTGCGGGAAATCCTGCGAGCGCGTGTAGAAAAGCAGGCGTTTGCCCGCGCCTGCAGGCGTCTGGCCGCGGGCAAGCTGCAGGAAGGGCGAGGCGGCGAGCGCCGCCCCGGCAGCCCGCATGAGGCTGCGCCGGGTGAAACGGTGGGGACGATCGGTCATGGCAAATCCTCCGCCGCTTCAACGCGGAGGCGGCGGCCATGATGCATCAGAACTGGGCCGAACTTCCGCCGCGCCCTGGCGGGGGAGGCCCCATGCCGCGCGGGCCCCGTCCACCGGGCCCTCCAGGACCCCCGCGCCCGCCCTCGCGCCCGCCGCGCCCACCCCGGCCGGCGCCGTCCAGGTTCGAGGCTTCCACCACGCCGTGATAGCCGCCGAGGATATAGGGGAATTTGTCGGTCACGTGGTAGTGATAGCCGCGGACAGGGTCGCTATGACCGTTGCACTCGTCGAGGTCTGTCGGCGGTTTGCCGCCGTCGCCGTTGGGCCCGTAGATCGCATAACCGTCGAAGGCGAAGCCGATGAGGGGCGAGTGTTCCCCCGGCTTGTCGACGAAACTGGTGTGGATGCACTTGGGGTAAATGTGATAGTGGTAGCGCCCCTGCGGATCGGGATGGCCGCAGCATTCGTCGAAAACTTCATTTTTGGCCGCGTCCGCACCCTCGGCGTTGTAGGGGTTGTAAAACGGCACGCCGTTGATCGCCACGCCGATGGGCCCCATCGGCAGCTTCGTGACGTGGTCGGCGGGGACCGCTTTGAGCGGGATTTTGAAGGTGTAATTCTGCTTGAGGATGCGGTTGGGATTGCGCGGATTGGGGAACTCGCCCGTGCTGTGATCGGGAATGCCATCCGAGTGGATCACGAGAAACTGCGGCGTCACCTCCACGGTGACATTCTTGCGGAAATAGGCGGCAAGGCCGCTGGCCGGACGCGTCGCCGCCGGAGCGCTCGCCGCCACGGCAGCGGTTGCCGGCGATTTCGCCACCGGCTCATTGGCCGCCAGCGCCACGCTCCCAAACGAACAAGCCAGGGCGATCCACAACGCATGACGGGCCATCGCGCACCTCCGAATCCGCCTCCTCCACAGAATCGGTGGCCTCGACCCGCCCGCGGGTTTCAGCATTCTGAAAGATATTCCGCACAATTCATATCAGCAGCCACGCCATCAGGGCGCCGGTGAGCACCGTCCCTCCAACCAGCGCGGCCACTCCCAGCTTGCGCCGCTTGGGCAGGCTGATCCAGAGAATCACGCCCGAAAGGCTCGCCAGAAACAGGAATATCGAGGTGGCGTCGATCACCCGCCGCCACGCGTCCCCCGCACTTTTGCCCGTGTGCAGATCGGTGAGAAACGCCAGGGCGTTGCGGATTTCCTCGTGGACATTCGTCTGGCCGGAGTCGCACTCGATGGTGAATTCCACCTTGCGGCCCGGGCTGGTGAACTGCACGCGCCGCTCGGTGTCGTCTTCATCAATGCTCGTGACCTCCCCCCGCGCCCCCTCGTTTTTCCGCAGCTGTTCGACCAGCGCCAGGCGATCACCCGTCCGGGCAACGTCGGCCGGCAGGGTCGTCGCCCGCTCGCGGATCCGCGGCTCATCCAACGAAAACCAGCGGTCGTGGTTCAGCGCAAAGCCCGTCAGCGAAAAGAAAAACAGCAGCACCAGCCCGAACATCGTCAGGTAAATGTGCAGCGTCCGCGT
>JBEHXY010000170.1:0-8017 GCA_048498455.1 Planctomycetota bacterium
CACGACGAGGCGATCGGCGCGGCGGACCTGCTCGGGCGAAGAGATGATCTCCGCGGGGTGGCCAAGGCGCTCAAAAGCTTTTTGGACGCTCCGCAGGTTCGCCATGCCGTAGTCAAGAATCGCCAGCACCGGGGGTTCCTTGGGGTTGGAGTTTTTGGCGGGCCTGGTTGAGGCCCGGTGGGGGGGTGTTCAAAAAAACACGCAGGGCGCATCACTGGCAGCACCGTCATGCCCGGGGAGGGCGGGTCGACCGCGCGTGATGCGCCCTGCGATATCAACAATGGAGCGTCATGATTCCCTTGCGGGCTCCTGGATCACTTGCCGCTGCGGACGACCACGATTTCGACGCGGCGGTCGAGGGCGAGGTTTTTGGTGCTCTTGAGCTTGGTTTCGCCGAAGGAGGCGATGTACATGTTGGAGACGCCCTTGGTGGCGAGGTATTTGCGGACGGCGTTGGCGCGGGCGGAGCCGAGGTCCCAGTTGTCATCCCAGCCGGACTTGCGCACGGGGTTGGGATCGGTGTAGCCTTCGACGCGGAGCTGGTGACCGCTGTATTCCTTCTTGATGATGGCGGCGGCCTTGTCGAGGGCGCTGCGGGCGGCGGGCTTGAGGGTGGCCTTGCCCGAATCGAAGAGGACGTCGCTGGAGATGGTGAGGGTGGCTTCGCCGAGCTCATTGATGCCGCGGGTGACGCCGCTGCCGACATCGCCGGTGGGGCCGGGGACCGGGTTGGACATATCGGGGACGCCGGTGGGGCCGCCGGTGGTGTCGGGCGTGTTGCCGACGGCGGGGGTGTTGGCGCGGGCTTCGGCGGCGGCGCGTGCGGCGCGTTCCTGGTCAATCTGGGCCTGGAGCTGCTTGTTCTGGTCCAGCAGGCTGGCGCGTTCGGCCTTGGTCTTGTTGTTGGAACAGCCGGCGCCAAACGACACGACAGCCAGCGACAGGGCCACCGTGGTGATGAGACGGGGGGACATGTGATCTCCTTATCGGGACCTGAAATGGGCGACAGCCCGCCGGCAAAAAGCGGCATGGCCCGCCCCACTCCATTATTCAAACTCCGAGAAAAATTGTAGCGGGATCGAGGGGCGTTGCAAGGAACCGGGCGGTGAGCACGCTGAGGGGCTCCGGGAAGACGGTGGACAAATAGCTGAAAAGGAGGAGGTTGCCGAGGAGGAGGTTGAGGATGGCGGCGACGGAGAGCCAGGGGCCGTAGGGCAGGACGTTGGGCTTGCCGAGGATCTTGAGGACGAGGGCCCAGAGGAGGGCGACGAAGGGTGCGGTGAAGAAAACGATGATGACGAGGGGCGCGCCCATGACGGCGCCGATGGCCATGAGCAGGTCGACATCGCCACGGCCCATGGCTTCGCGGTTGAAGGCCATGGTGCCGGCGACGCGGATGAACCAGATGATCCCGCCGCCGGTGAGGGCGCCCAGGACGGTGCCCAGGAGCCGCGCGACCTGGGGATCGGCGGGCAGGCGGAAGGGGATGAAATAAGCGGCGATGGCGCAGAACATGGGGATGAAGATGAAGAGGCCTTCCTTGGCGACTTCGGCGCGGACGTAGTCGGCGGAGATCTCCTCCATCACTTCGTCGGTGACGTCGGTCTGGCCGGCATCGCGCGGCAGGACGCCCAGGAGGAAGATGATGATGCCGCCGCAGAGGCCGATGAGCGACGCGGCCTTCGCCGAGAGGACCAGCCAGGCGCCCACCGCAAGGGCGAGGATCAGGAGCGTGACGAGGATCGAGATGCGGAAGCGGGTGAGCTTGGGCGGCGGGGGCATCGGGGGTTCGGCGCCCGGGGGCGGCAGGGCGGGAGGGGTTTCGGAGGAGGTGGATGCTGCGACGGCTGGAGGGATGGCGGGGGAGGTCTCGGGGGCAGGGGTGGGAGTGGCGGCGTCGGCGGGAGGAGCGACAGGGGGGGTGGCGGCCTTTTTCCGGGCTTGTTCGGCGAAGAATTCTTCCGAGAAGCTCCGCGGCAGCATTTTGAAGTGGAGCAGGAGCAGCGACAGCAGCAGGCCGACGGCGGCGCCGATCGTCGGCCGGGCCCAGGCGCTGGTGGCGTCGATGCGTGGAATCACCGGCTGGTCGATGAAGGGGTTGGCGCAGAGGGCGACGACGAGGAGCAGCCAGGGGATGGAGAGGGGGATGATGAAGAGGTCGGCGTCGATGGCGGAGGCGGCGAGGAGGCAGGCGATCATGACCAGGTGGAGGACGTAGGCGGGCCAGTGGGTCGAGAGGTCGGTGAAGCCGGGCTGCCAGTGGGCGACGAAGTAGGCGAGGTAGAGGGCGAGGAAGGAGGCGGCGGTGCCGAGTTCGACGAGGGGGTAGCGGACGGGAATGGAGGTTTTGCAGTTGGCGCAGCGGGCGCGGAGGAAGATCCAGGAGAAGATGGGGATGTTCTGGTACCAGTGGATGGGGGAATCGCAGATGGGGCAGTGGGAGGGGGGCCAGGAGAGGGTGAGCTTGCCGCGGTTCTGCTGATAGAGGATTTCGCGGCCGCGGTAGGGGAGTCGCCAGATGACGACGTTGAGGAAACTGCCGACGCAGGCGCCGAGGGCGAAGAAAAAGAATCCGTAAGCGACGATCAGGGGCGTGGGCATGGGCATGGGGATGAGGGGGGGATTGGGCATGGCAGGATTATCGGCAGAGTGCAGGGAAAAGCGAGAACGCCGCGGAATCCAAAGCGGGGAGGTCCGGGCCGGGGCGAGCGGGGGCGGTCTGGGGCGGCGCTGAAGTTATCCTGCGGCCTTGATCGCGGCGAGGACTTCGGTGTGGTGTTCGTCGACTTTGACCTTGGGGAAGACGGTGGCGATTTTGCCGGTGGTGTCGATGACGTAGGTGGTGCGTTCGATGCCCATGTACTTTTTGCCGTACATGGATTTTTCCTTCCACACGTCGTAGGCCTCGGCGATTTTGTGGTCGGGATCGGCGAGGAGGGGGAAGGGGAGGTTGAACTTGTTTTTGAAATCGTGGTGGCTGGAGACGTCGTCGGGGGAGACGCCGAGGATGATGGCGCCGGCGTGTTCGAAGTCGGCGAAGCTGTCGCGGAAGTTGCAGGCCTCCTTGGTGCAGCCGGGGGTGTCATCCTTGGGGTAGAAGTAGAGGACGACTTTTTTGCCGCGGAGATCCTGCAGGGCCATGGTGCGGCCGGTGGTGGAATCGAGGGCGAAATCGGGGGCGGGGCGGCCTGCATCGAGGGGCATGGGGGACTCCTGTGGATCGGGCGGGGCGGAGGGGCCGGTTACTTTTTCTTGACGACGGCGATGGGGCGCGGGGCGGGCTTGGCCGGTTCCTGCACGGGGATGGGCGGCTGTGGGGCGCGGCGGTTGGCCTCGATGGCGCCTTCGATCGGCGGGGGCGCAAGGATCGGCGAGGGGACCTTGGCGACCTGCGGCCAGGACTTGGGCGACCAGCCTTCGAGTTCCTTGCGGGCGCCGTGGAAGAAGTCCTCGGCCTCGGTGGCCTTGAGCATTTTTTCAATGTGGTGTTGGGCGGTTTTGACGTCGATGCCTTCGGGGAGGGCGTCCTTGGAGATCAGCCAGAGCAGGAGCTTGGTGTCGACGGGGGCGGCGCAGATGCCGAAGCAATCGACGCAGACGGCGGCTTCGACGTAGGGGGTGATGCCGGCGAGGGACTGGAGGTAGGGGCGGATCTCGGGTTTTTTCATTTCCTTGAGGCGGTCGAGGCGCATGTGGTGTTCGCGGTCGAAGACCGACTGGAGGGTGCGGTGGAGGGCGGAGCAGCGGGATTCGGCGAAGGGGTAGCGGACGCCGAGAAGTGCGGCGAGTTCGATGGCCGGCGTGACGCGCAGCTCGTTGAAATCGACCATGTTTTCCTGGATTTTGCGTTCAGCGGCGGAGGCGCGGGCCTCGTCGCAGTCGTATTCCAGGAAGGCGCGAATGAGCCGGGCGAGGGGGTCGACCGGATCGGGCTTGCGAGAGGGCGCCGCCTTGATGAGGCGCGCGACCGTTTTTTTCAGAGCGTCGAGCTTCACGTTCACCTTGTTCATAGTCCGCCTGATCCCTTTGGCATAGGGGTTAAGTTGCGGCCGGGCGGGTTATTCATCCGCGTCGGACCGGAGGGGGTCTTCTCCCTGGGCATCGTCGTGGGTCTGGTCGCCTTCGGCCGGTGCGGCATTGGCGCCGGGGGTGTCGGCCATCGCTTCGTTGATCTTCTTGAAGATTTCGGCCTGCTTCTTGAGGGTTTCGTCGAGTTCGTAAGTGAGCCGCGGGACGTTGCGCAGGGGCAACTGGTCGGCGACTTCGCTCTGGATGCGGCGGCCCGCGGACTTGATGCCGGCGAGGACGGTGGCGTCGGGGCGTTTGGCGGCGAGGATGGAGAGCCAGACTTTGGCTTCACGGAGGTCGGGGCTGACGTCGACCTTGGTGACGCTGATGAGTCCGTCGACGCGCGGGTCGGCGACTTCGCGCTGAATGGCGCCGGCGACGATCTTCTGGATCTGGGCGGCGACCTTGTTTTGTCTGACGGACTTACCCATGTGGGCGGGGGCCTCCGGGGAGAGCGGTTGGGGAAATTCTAGTCGCGGCCGGAGACGACTTCGATGCGGAAGTCGAGAAGCTCGGCATAGCGTTCGTGTTTGACGGTCTCGACGAGCTTGGCGAGGGTGCTTTCGAGGTGGCGGGCATCACTGCCGACCATGGCGACCCCGATGAGCGCGTGCTGGGGATGGTCGAGATAGTCCACCTCCGCGGTGCTCACGTTGTGATGGTGGTGCCACTTGTCCTTGAGCGACCGCACGATTTTGCGTTTGTCCTTCAGGTTGAGGGCATCGCCGAGTTTCAGATCGAGTTGGAGGATGCCGATGAGCATGTTCAGTTTTGAGTTTCAAGTTTCGAGTTTCGAGTTTCAAGAATATCTCGAAACTCGAAACTCTTGGCTTGAAGCTGCTTAAAGGGTACGGGCGACGTCGACGGTCTTGTAGGCTTCGAGGCGGTCGCCGACCTTGATGTCGTCGTAGCCGGCGAGCTTGATGCCGCATTCCAGACCGCTGCGCACCTCCTTGACGTCTTCCTTGAAGCGTTTGAGGCTGTCGAGGGTGAGGTTTTCGGTGACGACGTTGCCATCGCGGATGAGGCGGAACTTGTTGTTGCGCTGGATGAGGCCGTCGGAGACCATGCAGCCGGCGATGTTGCCCACGCGGGAGACCTTGATGACCTGGCGGATGTCGACGTGGCCAAGGACCTGGTCCTGCTTGGTGGGGGCGAGCATGCCGGTGAGGGCCTTGCGGATGTCGTCGGTGATCTCGTAGATGATGCGGTAGAGCCGCACTTCGACGCCGAGAGTTTCGGCGAGCTTGCGTGCGGTTTCGTCGGGCACCACGGAGAAGCCGATGATGATGGCATCGGAGGCCTCGGCAAGGAGCACGTCGCTTTCGGAGATGCCGCCGACGGCGGCGTGGAGAAGGCGCACCTTGACTTCCTTGGAGAGCTCTTCGGTGAGGAGCTGTTTGAGCACGTCGACGGAGCCCTGGACGTCGCCCTTGAGGATGACGCGGAGTTCCTTGACGGTGCCCTGCTGGATGGTGTCGAAGAGGTTTTCAAGCGTGACCTTGGAGCGCTGGGCGATTTCGCCGGCGCGGTCGGCCTGCTTGCGTTCGTCGGCGATCTCGCGGGCCTCGTTGGCGTCCTCGATGACATAGAGCTTGTCGCCGGAGCCGGGCACGGTGTCGAGGCCGATGACTTCCACGGGGGAAGCGGGACCTGCTTCGGGGATCTGCTTGCCCTTGTCGTCGGTGATCGAGCGGACGCGGCCCCAGGCGGGACCGCAGACGACGGTGTCGCCGATGCGGAGGGTGCCGTTCTGCACGAGGATTCGGGCGACGACGCCGCGGTTGGGATCCATGAACGATTCGATGACGGCGCCGCGGCCGGGGAGGGTGGGGGCAGCCTTGAGTTCGCGAAGGGTGGCGACGTAATCGAGGTACTCGATGAGTTCCTTGACGCCCTGGCCGGTGGTGGCGGAGGTGCGGACGACTTCAACGTCGCCGCCCCATTCCGCGGGGTTCAGGCCGTTTTCGGCGAGCTGACCGAGGACCTTGTTGGGGTTGGCTTCGGCCTTGTCGATCTTGTTCATGGCCACGACGATCGGCACGCCGGCCGCCTTGGCATGGTTGATGGATTCGACGGTCTGGGGCATCACGCCGTCATCGGCGGCGACGACGAGCACGACCACGTCGGTCATGTTGGCGCCGCGGGCACGCATGGCGGTGAA
Organism: Planctomycetota bacterium; assembly: GCA_048498455.1. Taxonomy (GTDB): domain Bacteria; phylum Planctomycetota; class Phycisphaerae; order WQYP01; family WQYP01; genus CALCHA01. The sequence continues at coordinate 6,233 of JBEHXY010000170.1, forward strand.
GGCCTGGTGACCGGGGGTATCGAGGAAGGTGACGCGTTTCATCTTGCCGTCGCTGCCGGCGAGTTCGACGGTGTAGGCGCCCACGTGCTGGGTGATGCCGCCGGCTTCGCCGCTGGCGACGTTGGCGGAGCGGATCTTGTCGAGGAGGCTGGTTTTGCCGTGGTCGACGTGGCCGAGGATGGTGACGACCGGTGGCCGCTGGACCTTCTCGGCGGTTTCTTCGCGTTCCTTGTACTGGCGTTCGAGGATGGCGGCTTCGCTTTCGCGTTGCTTGACGACCAGCTCGAGGCCGAATTCGAGGGCGAGAACCTGCGCGGTTTCGGGCTCGATGACCTGGTTGACGGTGGCCATGACGCCCTGGGCCATCAGCTTCTTGAGGATGTCGCTGGACTTGACGCCCATGGCCTCAGAGAGCTCGCGGATGGTGACGGGCGGAATGATTTCGACGTGGGTGGAGCGCTGGGCGGAACCGTGGGGCGCGTTGGCGGAACGGAGCTGCTTGGACATTTCGCGCTTGCGTTCGCGGAGAGCGCCCGCGGAGCCGGCGATGCGGTCCTGGCGTTCGAGGAGATCGGCTTCGCGCCATTCGCGGATGGCATCGGAGCCGGCGTCGCCGCGGCGGCCTGTGCCGACGCCACGACGGTTGGTGCGAGCCTTCTTCTTGGCTGCTGTTTCCTCATCATCCACGGGGGCGGTGGACTCGCGGCCGGTGCGGCTGCGGCTGGGGGTGCTGGAACCGGGCAGCGACGGGGCGCCGAAGCCGGGCGTGCGGGTCGGTCCGCCGGCGACTCCCTGGTTGGGACCGCCCTGGTAGCCTTGTCCGGGACCACCCTGCTGGGGGCGGGGCGGCATGCGGCGCGGGGCGGGCAGCTGATCGGGCTGCTCGACGCGGATGACCTTGGGCCCCTGGAGCTGCGCCGGGGCAGGGCGGACCTGCGGGCCGACGGGAGCGATGTTGGTGGGGCGGGTGGGCACGTTGGGCACGCCCTTGGGCATGACCGACGGGCGAATGGGTTTCTGGAGGACCGGCGCGGCGGGCGCGACGGGCTTCTGCGGGGCAGCCGGGGCGGCGCTGGCGGCGGGGCGCACCGGCTTCTGGGGCACGGCGGGACGCGCGGGCGCGGTCGGGATGACCGGGGCGGCGACGTCGGCGGGGTGCACCGGGCGGGCCGGCGCTGCGGGGGCCGGAGCGGCGGGCGCTTCGGGCGCGGTTTCCGGAACGTGCGCGATGGCCGGGGCGGGCGTGGGCGTGGCCACGGGGGCCTCGATTTCAGCTTCGACCGAGACGGGGGCCTCGGGCGCTGCGGCCGGTGCGGCGGCTGCCTCAACGGGCGCCGGGGGCGCATCGACCGGGGCGTCGGCCGGGGTTTCGGCGACGGCGGGAGCGGCCTCGACGGTTTCGGGGGCGTGGGCGATGGCCGGTTCGGGTTCGGGCTCGGCCACGGCGTCGCCGTGGTGGGCTTCGAACTCTCCCTCGGGCATCTCCGCGACGGCGGTGCCGGTGCCATCGCCACCGTTTGCGCCACCGGCCTTTTTGGAGCCGGTGCGTTTGCGGGGCGCCTTCTGGATCTTGGCGGCCTCAATGTGGGCGGTGGACTCGATGGCGGTTTTGAGCTCGCCGGAAGAGAACCACTCGCGGATCGTGGCAGCCAGGCCAGCGGTGACCGGGCTCATGTGGGTTTCGATATTGGGGATCTGCTCGTCCTTACACTTTCTGACGATGACCTTGCTGTCGATCCCTAATTCTTTGGCAAGTTGGAAGACTTTAAGACTCAAGCAAAACTC
>JBEHXY010000171.1:0-7994 GCA_048498455.1 Planctomycetota bacterium
GATGACGGCTGGTTCAAATCCACCGGCATCGACGTCGCCCAACCCATCCCCAAACCCAGCGCCCCCGCGCTCCCCTTCGGCTTCGCCTTCTCCGACGACTTCTCCACCAACAAAATGGGCACCCAGTGGTCCTTCCACAACGGCACCGACGCCGACGCCAAACGCTTCAAATACGCTAACAACGCGCTCATCATTGAGGGCAAAGGCGCCTCCCCCAAAGACTGCGCCCCCCTCGCCTTCGTCACCGGCGACCACGCCTACCAATGCTCCGTCGACATCGACATCGCCGACAACGCCAGGGCCGGCCTCATCCTCTTCTACAACGAAAAACTCTACGCCGGTCTCGGCTTCGACAAGGCCCACCTCACCATGCACCGCTACGGCACCGACCGCGAAGCGGCCCTCCCCAAGGGCATCACCACCCACCTCTCCCTCCGCATCACCAACGACCACAACATTCTCACCATGGACACCAGCCCCGACGGCCAAACCTGGACCCGCTACCCCACCGCCATCGAGGTCTCCGGCTACCACCACAACACCGTCGGCGACTTCCTCTCCCTCCGCCCCGCCCTCTACGCCGCCGGCCAGGGCGCCGCCACCTTCAAAAACTTCAAGTACCAGGCCCTCCCGTAACGCAGGCTTCCAGCCTGCACATCGCCCGCAGGTGATCCCGATCAGAAAAAGATTGAAATTCCCCTGCGGATCAGGCCAAAATCTATCGCAAATCCAGGCATCCCCATTCAATCCGTTGCCAAGGAGCGCGCCCATGGCCTTCACCAACCTCTACTCCAAATCCACCGCCAATCCCAAGGACATCGACTTCGCCCGCATCGGCACCGTCGTCAAAAACAAAATCCCCGACGCCGCCATCAAGGCCTTTAACGCCAAATTCCCCAAGCCCCTCCCCAAGCCCTTCGACTTCGCCTTCGATACCGATCGCGACACCGGCAAACTCCAGATCACCGTCAAAAAAGCCGGTGCCGACTTCGTCTTCGGTTGGTCCGATGCCGAATGGGCCCAGAACAAGGCCAAAATGAAGGTCGTCGAAACCGAAATCCAAGCCTGGCAGAACCGCATCGATGCCGCCATCCAATCCCTCGCCCGCCAACAGGGCCCCCTCGCCCAGGTCGCCGCCGTGATCGACGCCCTCGAGACCGCCGCCGCTGCCAACGCCGCCGACGCCTCCCACTCCCAGCAGGTCGACGCCAATCGCCTCAGCCTTCGCAAAATCACCGACGAGGTCAACGGCCTCCGCACCCAGACCGTCCAGTTCTGGAACAGCGGCCCCAACCAGGGCGTCCTCGGCCTCATCAAAAAACACAACCTGCCCGCCGACAAACTCGGCGAGGAACGCAACCAGGCCTTCGCCGATTACAAGACCCTTCAGCTCGCCATCGCCAAGTTCCAGGAACATTTCGAAGCCCTCGGCCATTCCCTCGAGGCCCTCCAGAAACGCCACGACAAAGTCGGCGTCGAGATCTTCGGCCTCACCAACGCCAACCGCGACCGCAAGTCCGAGCTCGAAATGGCCGTCGTCGAAATCCAGAAAGCCGTCGGCGAAGTCCAGGGCTACACCAGCTCCGACTTCGAAGGCGTCAAGGCCAGGGAAGTCCTCAAGGAAGCCAAGGAGTTCGCCGCCAAGTCCGGCGCCGCCTGGACCAAACTCTCCGCCAGCCCCCCCGAAATCGACAAAACCATCGCCCGCAACAACGAGCTCTTCGCACGCATGCGCATCCTCGGCGGCCGCGTCGAACAGATTTACAACTCCTGGCAGAAAATCCCCGTCGCCAAGCACAAGTCCCTCGAAAAATTCCAGGGCATGCTCAAAATGGTCCGCGACGAATACATGGTCGAACTCAACACCCTCCAGAACACCCTCCGCTCCTACACCGAAGCGCTCACCAAGTACAAACCCAAAGCCGTCGCCCTCGTCGAGAAAGCCCTCCGCAAAAAGAAGTGACTTGACCAACCAAAGGGCGCCAAACACGTTCGCCATCTCGCTTCCAGGCGCTTCGTGTGCTTAGCGGCCGTTTCCCCGTTGCAGAATAGTCGCTAGGGATTCCTCCGCCCCCCCGCGCAAATCGCCACCACCGCCGGATGCCCCGGCTCCTCCTCCCGCGATATCGCATAAAACCGCTGTCGCGCCGCTTCCGTCTTCCCCACCACTTCCATCCCCAGTTCCTCCACCGCTCCTGCCGCCGCCACCCGCGGAATCGGAAACATCGCACGCCCCTCCTGCGCAATCGCGATCATCAGCGCCGTGTCGTCAAATTCCCCCACCACCTCCGGGTGAATCTGCAGCCCGTCAAACCACCCGTTAAGCGCCTGACGAACCGTCGTGTGCTCCGACGGCAACAGCAGCGGCGCCCCGCTCAGCGACTTCGGAAATCCCCGCCGATACTTCTTGGCCAGCGGCCCTTTCGCCAGAAACGAAATCCCGCACTCGATCAGCAGATGGTTGAATCCCCGCACGTGCACCCCCGTCCCGATCGGCGCGTCGCTCAACACCACGTCCACCCGCCCCTCCTCCAGCTCCGCCAGCAGCCGGCTCCCCGTGTCCTCCCGGCAAATCAACCGCAGCCCCGGCTCCTGCGACAGCGCCGGCTCCAGCAGCCGCCGCACCACCCGCTTCGGTATCACGTCCACAATCCCCACCGCCAGCTTGCTCCCCCGACGCTCCTTCCGCTCCTCCAGCGCCCGCACCATCTCCCGGCTCAGCGAAAACATCTCGTTGGCGTACCCGAACGCGATCCGCCCCGCCTCCGTCAGCCGCAACCCCCGCCCCGTCCGCTCAAACAACGCATGCCCCAGCGACCCCTCCAGCTCCTTCAACTGGATGCTCACCGTCGGCTGCGACACCATCAACGCCTCCGCCGCTTTCACCACGCTCCCCTCCCGCGCCACCCGCCAGAAATAATACAGATGATTGTGATTTACCCACTTCATCGCTGCGCCTCCCAGCCCTCCCCACCCCGCTGCACGCCCATTCTACCCTATTGATATTCTCAATACGCAGCATCCATATTTCATATTTTTCCTAATCCTCAGTGACACCTATCATGCCCCATCAACACATGCTGCTCGCGATTGTCTCCGCCTGCGGCCCACATGCCTTTTTCATCCCATCGTCCCTCCAGCCAGAAGGAGCCTCCCATGCACCTCGAAATCCATGCCACCGGCCTCACCCTCACCGACCTTCTCCGCCGACGCCTTCGCGCCCGCCTCGCCTCCGCACTCCGCCCCTTCCTCGCCTCCGTCTCCCGCGTCTCCGCACGTCTCTCCGACGTCAACGCCCGGCGCGGCGGACCCGATAAACGCTGCCGCCTCCTCGCCACCCTCCCCGGGCGATCCCCCGTCGTCGTCGATGCCCTCCATCAGGACGCCTGCGCCTCCATCGACACCGCCGCCTCCCGTTTCCGCCAGGCCCTCTCCCGCGCCCTCTCGCGCAACCGTCCCCCCAGGAAGCGCCCCGCCGCCGCCCTCCCTCCGCCCCCGGCCCCCTCCGAGAATGCCACCGACCCCAGCCTCCTCCTCTCCGGCACCGATGTCTCGCGCCTCCGCCAGCTCCTCGACACCCCGCCCCTCCCGCCGGACATCCTCCCCTCCGTCGAACACCTCAAACAGGGCCTCGATCGCGCCGCCGTCCTCCCCCCGCCCGAAATGCCCCGCGCCATCGTCACCATGCGCTCCCAGGTCCGCATCCAGGACCTCCACACCGGCGACACCGATGTCTTCACCCTCGTCTACCCCGCCGAGGCCGACCTCTTCACCAGCAAACTCTCCGTCCTCGCACCCCTCGGCGCGGCCCTTCTCGGCGCCAAGGTCGGCGACGTCCTGCACGTCCCCGTCAAATCCGCCATCCGCCGCATCAAGGTCGACCGCATCCTCTACCAACCTGAAGCCGCCGGTGACTTCCACCTCTGAACGTCCATCGCTCCGTCCCATCCAACCCCCAACCGCAGGAGGTCCCATGAACCGTCCCTTCCACTTCGATGCCTACCCCCATTGCCCCCGCGCACGCGTCCCCGCATCTTTCGCCTGGGAGCTCGTCGAATTCCTCGCCAGCCAGCGCACCCTCGTCACCTACACCTACACCCGCAGCTTCGTCCTCGTCGACTTCCTCAGCATCACCGGCCCCGCAGCCCAACGCCTCCTCGAGAACTGGTCCAACACCCTCCACCCCCAGCCGCGCGACCAACTCCTCCCCGCCCCCGCACCCCCGGAGACTTCCCGAAAATTCACCAAACATTTCGGGAACTTTCCCGCCCCGCCCCCCGTTCTCTCTTCACCGGGGTGGAACGTTTTCGGAGGGTGGGCATGGGCGCACTCCGGGTTTGCGGGGAGCGCGACTCGGTGATGCACCATGTTGGTCGCCTCTGGAGCTCGCGCGCAACTATCTGAAAATCCATAACTTCCACCATTCCCTGTGTGGACACCTGTCCAAACCCGCCCGGCCGCCTCTCCCCCGCCCCCCTCGCAAAAACCTTCAACCCCCACACCACCTCCCGGCCGATAATCCCCCCATGAACACGCTGAAACTCTCCGTCATCATCGCCACCCACAACCGCGGCCCCGTCCTTATCGAGTGCCTCACCCGCACCCTCGCCACCCTCTCCGGAGCCCTCCCCCGCGCCGCGTTCGAAATCCTCGTCGTCGACAACGCCTCCACCGACCACACCCCCGACCTCCTGACCCAAGCCTTCCCCGACATCCACCTCATCCGCTCCCCCAGAAACGCCGGTCCCGTCAACAAAAACCTCGCCATCGAAAAAGCCCGGGGCGACTTCCTCCTCCTCCTCGACGACGACGCCTATCCCCACCCCGGCTCCATCGCACAGATGCTCCGCCACTTCGCCGCAGATCCCTCCCTCGCCGCCGCCGTCTTCGACGTCACCCTCCCCGACGGCTCCAAGGAAGCCTCCGCCTACCCCGACGTCTTCATCGGCGCCGGCACCGCCCTCCGCCGCTCCGCCCTCGAATCCATCCACGCCCTCCCCCATCCCTTTCCCGCCGATTTCTTCATGCAGGCCGAGGAATACGACCTCTCCTGCCGCCTTTTAAGCGCCGGTTACATCATTAAGCGCTTCGCAGACCTTCCCTTAACCCACCTGAAGACCCCCAACGCCCGCATCGCCGCCCGCACCACCCGCCTCGACGTCCGCAACAACCTCTACCTCCTCGCCAAGTTCCTCCCCGAACCCCTCTGCCACCAGCTCGCCGCCGACTGGCTCGACCGCTACTTCCGCATGGCCATCCGCCGCGACAGAACCGCGCCCGTCCCCGCTCCACAAGCCCACAAGAAAGCCTTCCTCGCCGGCGCCGCCGAAGGCCTCGCCAAATGGTCCGCCCAGCGCAACCACAACCGCCACCTCCTCTCCCCCCAAACCCTCGAACGCCTCTTCAAGTTCAACGTCATCAAGGCCCGCCTCGCCCTCGCCGCCAAAACCCACAACGCCCGCCGCATCATCTTCGCCGACTACGGCAAGAACCTCCTTCCCTTCTGGCAGGCCGCCAAGGATCTCCACTTCCAAACCCTCGCCATCGCCGACGACCACCTCGCCAACCCCGACAACTCGAACGACAACTACCGCGGCACCCCGCTGCTCACCTGGAAGGCCCTCCACGATTCCCCGCTCCTCCCCAAGGCCGACCTCATCGTCGTCGCCAACCTCAACCCCGTGCACGCCCCGCGCCGCGCCGCCGCCCTCCGCCGCACCCTGCCCCACCCCGTCGTCGACCTCTTCGCCCCGGCCCGCACCGGCCCGGTGGCGCAATTCCTGCAACATGCCGGCGCCTGACGATTTTTACCATTCCACCTCAACCGTTGACTATTTCTTGACATACCTCCCCTCACGATTATTATGAGTTGAGGGGCGAGGGACCTTCTCGCGGCGAATCTTGGCAGGAGACGCCGCCCCGGCGGAGATACTATCGATGGCCCAGGAACCCGCACGGCTCAAGCTCACGCGGAACGACGACACGGACACCGTCCAGGTCGAGTTCACCACGCGCAAAATCCTCGATGAGGCCAACATCGCCGACATCGGCGAGCAGCTCTCCTCCCTCATCGAAAAAGAGGCCAAACCACGCATCATCATTTCCTTCGCCGCGGTTGACCACCTCTCCTCCGCCGCCCTCGGCACCCTCATCACCATCAACAACAAGGTCAAGCAGAAGGGCGGTCAGCTCCGCCTTTCCGATATTAACCCCCAGATTTACGAAGTCTTCCTCATCACCAAGCTCAACAAGCTGTTCCGCATCTACCCCACGATCAAGGATGCCCAGGACAGCCTCCAGCCGGCCTGAAGACCCCGGCATTTCGTCATATTCCGGACGGGTCCACTTACCTTGCCCCCTCGCCCGTCCGATATCAATCCCAGGAGGAACGGATTCCTTCGCCGTAACCGAGGATCCGGGTTATGCCTCTAGCTGACAATGACGGCGGAATGATGAAGCGATCGCGCACCAGTAAACTCAAGCTCGCCCAGGCCGCTGACAGCGGCATCCCCTGGACCACCGTCGAATTCCACTCCTGCCTGAACAAGGCCCGCTCCGTCGAATGCGAAATCCTCGAAGCCTGTAAAGCCCACCACTTCATCGAGGAACACCTCTTCGCCATCAAGCTCGCCCTCGAAGAAGCCCTCGTCAACGCCGTCAAACATGGCAACAAACTCGACCCTGAAAAAATCGTCCGGATCCAGTACCGCGTCACCCACCACCGCGCCGACATCACCATCGAAGACCAGGGCGCCGGCTTCAACCCCGCCTGCGTCCCCGATCCCACCTCCGAGGAAAACCTCGAAATGACCTCCGGCCGCGGCATCCTCCTGATGCGCGCCTACATGTCCTCCGTCGTCTTCAATCCCTCCGGCAACCGCGTCACCCTCACCAAGTTCAACGACGGCTATTCCCAGGCCGCCCTCGGCTGATTACTTCCGCCGCACCATCACCGTAAAAAACCGCCCCTTCCACCCCTCCGCAAACGCCTCCCGCTCCGGCGCGAATGCCGCCGAATTCCACAAATCAAAATTCCGATATTCCCACCACACCACCACGCATTCCGCCGCGTCCACCTGCGCCTTCACCCGCGCCACTTCCTTCTCCGTCGGAATCCCCGGCTCCGGAAACCAGGCATCAGGCATCGCCACGTTCGCCGGCAGCGTCGGCACCCACCCGTTGGTCATGACCACCGCCTTCCGCGGGCCGACCTCCGCCAGCGCCCCGTTCCAGTCCTGCCACAAATCGTCATACACCCACAACCCGCCCGCCGCCGCAGGACGCTCCTTGTACATCCACCCATGCACGGCCACCCCCACCAGCGCCGCATGCGACAGCACCAGCGCCGCCAGCAGCGCTCCCGCCGCCCACCGCACCGCCTTCCCCCCGGCCCGCGCCCGCACCTCCTCCACCGCCAGCACAAGCCCCCACACCGTCAGGTACGAGTAATAGGTCCACGACCCCGTCCAGCCGTAAAACCCCAGAAGAAACGCCGTATGCAGCAGGCCGATCGTTCCCATCAGCGCCACCCGCCGGCGCGAGAGAATCTCCGTCATCACCGGATCCGGGTCGCTGGAACGAGCATCCTCCGGCAGCTGAAACTTGCCATACCGCAGCTTGCGCCGCACCGCGTAAACGACGCTCCCCGCGCACACCGCCGCGCCCAGGAGGTACACGCCCACCGGCGTGCCCACGTACACCCACCAGGGCTGCTTCCACCACAGTTGAAAGCCGCTCGTGTTGAAAAAGCCAAACCCCGTCGCCGCGTAGGTTTTGGCCCCCGTGACCGGCAGCAACGTGCGCAGCACCGGGCCCATGCCCACCCACGCGCTCAACCCCGCCACCAGCACCGCCGCAACGATCGCCGCCGCGATAATGCCCGCCGAGAACTCCCTCACCCGCCGGCCGCGCGTCGTGTCCCACGCCATGATCCCCAGCAGCACCGCGCCATACACATACGCCATCGACGGCTTCACAAACAGGCAGACCGTCAT
>JBEHXY010000172.1:0-7983 GCA_048498455.1 Planctomycetota bacterium
CAGCACCGTCATGCTTAGTCTCCCTTCGAGTCGCCGCGGGCGAAGATGCTGGCGACGTAGTTGAGCACGTCGGTTGCCGACACCTCATTGTAGCCAAAGTATTTAATGAGCCGCTGCTTCACGACATCGATCTTCTTCTGGGTTTCGTCGTCCACCACGCTGCTGACCAGGTTCTTCAGCTTGATCGTGTCCTTCTGGTCCTCAAACAGCTTGAGTTCCAGCGCCTTGAGCAGCCGCGCATTCGTGTTGTACTCAAACTTGCGGCCCTCGATCGCCAGCGCCCCGATGTAGTTCATGATCTCCTGCCGGAAGTCGTCCTTGCGGCTGTCGGGAATGTCGATCTTTTCCTCGATCGAGCGCATGAGCCGTTCGTCCGGCTCCTCGTCGCGGCCGGTGTACTTGTTGCGCACGCGCTGCTTCTGCGTGTACGCCTTCACGTTCTCGATGTAGTTGGCGGCCAGCCGCTTGATCGCGTCTTCGTCCGCGCTGATGGCCCGCTGCACTTCGCCCTTGAGGATGTCCTCGTACTCTTCGCGCACGATGCCCAGGAGCTCCTTGTAGCGCTTCTTGGTTTCCTCATCGTTGATCAGCGAATGGTGGTCGAGGCCGATCTCGATTTCGTTGAGCACCATGAAGGGGTTCACGGTCTTCTCTTCCTGCGCCTGGTGGCTCACCATGGCGTTGGAAAGTTTGTCCTGGATATACCGCGGCGAAATGCCCTGCATGCCTTCGCGGTGGTTCTCTTCCATCAGCTCGCGCACGGAATCTTCCGTGTAACCCGGCACGCTCTTGCCGTTGTACAGCTTGAGCTTCTGCATCAGCGACAGGCCGGCTTTCTTGGGCTCGCTCAAGCGCGTGAGCACGCCCCACATGGCGGCGACCTCGATGGTGTGCGGTGCGATGTGAATCCCGCGAACTTTGTCGGGGCCGAAATCCTTCAGATAGATCTTGATTTCATCGTCGAGCCGGTTGTTGTAAGGCACATCTATCTTGAGCGTGCGGTCGCGGAACGCTTCCATCAGCTCGTTGTTCTGCAGCTTGCGATACTCGGGCTCGTTGGTGTGGCCGATGATCACTTCGTCGATGTTGGTCTGTGCAAACTTCTTGGGCTTGATGGCGTGTTCCTGCGAAGCCCCGAGCAGGTCATAGAGGAACGCCACATCCAGCTTCAGCACCTCGATGAACTCGACGATGCCGCGGTTGGCGATATTGAGTTCGCCGTCGAAGTTGAACGCCCGCGGATCGGAGTCCGAGCCATACAGCGCGATCTTGCGGTAGTTGATGTCGCCGGTGAGCTCGGTGGAGTCCTGGTTCTTTTCATCCTTGGGCTGAAACGTCCCGATGCCGCGGCGGTCTTTTTCGCTCAGGATCAGCCGGCGGACCTTCACGTGGTCCATCACCTTGAGCCAGTCGCCGGAGTAACGCAGCAGCAGGTCATCGAAGGTCTTGCGGCAGAAGGGGCAGATGTCGCCGTAGAGCCGGATGCGCCGGTCTTCGGGCAGGCCCTTGTTGAGTTCGACGATGACATCCTTGCGCGCTTCGAGCGGGATCAGCAGCAGCGGTTCTTCATGCATCGGGCAGGGGCTGTACTCCAGCGATTCGCCCTCTTCGCCGTAGCGTTCGTTTTTCCAGGCGAAGGTGTAAAGGGCACCCGCGTCGGTGCGCGAGTAATGTTCGAGGCCTTTTTTCAGCAGGCGCGCGATGGTGGATTTGGCGCTGCCCACCGGACCGTGGAGGAGCAGGATGCGCTTCTCCGTGCCCAGGCCCTGGGCGGCGGATTTGAACAGGTCGACGAGGCGTTCGGCGGCCTTGTCCAAGCCGAAGACGCCGTCGGCGCCGTTGTCGATGGGGTCGGCGAAGAAGTGATAGCGGACGACGTCCTGCTTGATCTGGGTGTATTTTTCGAACCCGTAGGAAAGGATCATGTCATAGACGCGCTGGAAGGCGTTGCGCGCGACCTTGGGGTTCCTGGCGACGATGTCGAGATAGTCGTTGAACGAACCTTCCCAGTGCTGCTGGCGGAACTTTTCCGTATCGAGGCGTGAGGTGACCAGGCGGAGAAGGGAGGCGGATTCGTGGGGCTTGGATTCGAGCATCTGGACGTCTCCGTAAGTGGCCGGCCGAAAAGCGCCGGCGCGGGTGTTACGGGCGGGGCAGGGCCTGAAGCGGGGTCCTGTCTGCCCACGGGGCGAAAGAAGGCAAGGCAAAGTGCGCGAGCGCACGGGATTCCCCAGGGGCGGGGGCCTTGTCTTACAAGACACCTATCGACCGAGGGGGCGGGTTCTGGCCTTCTTTTGCGATTGTCAAAACGGGTGGGCGGGTTGCCCGGGCGGGCACGTCTGACGGCCTGTGGACTCGGGTCAGATCGCCCAGCGGGCGGCCGACCTGGCGGCGGGGCGGGGACTTCCCGTCCAACTCAGTATAGCCCAACTCCGGCTGGGGCAGGCGAGAAAAATCGGCCGGCGGCGGGATTCGTGGAGGTGGGGAGGGGGTTGATAAAAGCGAGCCAAGGGGAGGCCGTCGGTTGTGAAAGAGCGTGCGAAGTGCCCGCCCTCAGGACGCGAGGCCGAGCCACTTGGGGTTGTGGGCGGTGCCGTCGAACATGGTGCTGGTTTTGAACTTTTCGTAGTCGCCCTTGGAGGCGAGCTCCCGGGTTTTCTCGAGCAGGGCGGCGAGTTGTTCCTTGCTGAAGGGCTTGAAGGTCTTGGCGGCTTCGAGGGCCTGGTCGAGGATTTTATCGGAGTCGATGCCGCAGATGACGGTGGCGGTGGGGAGGTTCATGGCGTACTGGATGCAGTCGATGGGGGTAAGACCCTTGGTGCCGGTGATCATGCCGCCGCCGAGGGTTTTCATGGCCAGCGGCGCGATGCCCTGCTTCACAAGTTCGGGCACGACGAGGTGGGCGAAGGAACGGAAGTGGGCGTCCATCACGTTCAGCGGCATCTGGCAGGTGTCGAAGTGGAAATTGTTCTTCTTCGCCACGTCGAGCATGTGCAGGTGGATCGAGGGATCCTTATGGCCGGTGAAACCGATGAAGCGGATTTTGCCGGCCTGCCTGGCGGCGGTGAGGGCTTCGATGGCGCCGCCCTTGGCGAAGACGTGGTCGGCATCTTCCATGCGGATGTTTTCGTGGATCTGCACGAGGTCGATGTGGTCGACCTGCAACCGCTTCAGGGAATCTTCGAGTTGCTTGTTGGCCGAGTCTTTGGTGCGGCCATCGAGCTTGGTCATGAGGAAGATCTTCTGGCGGTAGCCGTCCTGCAGCGCCCGGCCCATGCGTTCCTCGGCTTTGCCGTCGTGGTAGTCCCAGCAGTTGTCCATGAAGGTGATGCCGGCATCGATGGCGCGGCGGATCAGTTTGAGGCTGCCGGCATCGCCCGGGACGGCGGCGTGATAGCCGCCCAGGCCGACGAGGGAAACGGTTTCGCCGGTTTTGCCCAGCGGGCGGTAGAGCATGTCGCCCTTGCGGGTGGACTCGGGCGTGGGAAGATCGAGGATGGGGGACTCGGCGGGAGCGCTTTGGGCGGTGAGGCGGGAGGAGAGCCCCGCCGCTGCGAGAGCGGCGGCGGAGGCGGCAAGGAAGTCGCGTCGGGAGGTCGACATGGCAGCTCCTTTTTGACTGTTACATCTGGAGGAAGCACAGGAGGGAGAGGGCGGCGGTGAGGGCGCCGGCGATACGGACGAAGCGCGGGGCCTGGAGACGCTGCGCGAGGATGCCGGTGAGCAGACCCGTGGCGAGCAAGGCGCTGGTGGTGAGGAGGAAGCCGGCGGCGAACGTGGCGGGGGAGGAGCCGGCGGTGAGTTCGGAGGCGTGGGCGGCGCCGTGGGCGAGCGCGAAGATGGCGGTGAGGGCGCAGGAGAGGGTCAGGGGGAGTCTGGCCGCCGAGGAGAGGAGGAGCCCCAGCACGAGGACCGAAGCGGCGGTGAGCGCTTCGACGGCGGGCAGGTGGAGGCCGGCGAAGGTGGCGATGCCGCCGGCGAGCATGGAGGCGAGGAAGGCGGCGGGGAGGAGCAGCTTGGCCTTGGTGGAGGCCTGTTGGGAAGCGAAGAGGCCGACGCCGAGGATGGCGAGGAGGTGGTCGAGACCGGTGAGGGGGTGGAGGATTCCGCCGGAGAGGCCGAGCGGGTCATGGCCGGGATGGGCGAGGGCGAGGGAGGAGAGCGAAAGGGCGAAGAGGGGGACGAGGGGGAGGGATTTTTTGAGGGTCATGCGGGATTCCTTTGTTCGCGTGCCGGGGATGCTGCGCATTGTGGCGTTGCCGCGGGAATGCGGCAAGGGGTGCAAACGAAGGGCCGGGGGGGAATTTGGTAATGGGTAATTGGTCATCGGGACGGGGAGGGGCGGAGAGGGATTCGTTTGGGCTGGGAAATTAGTTCATTTGTGGAATTTGTGAGGAACTTGGGGGCACTTGTTGCGTGAATGGATGAGTTCAGGAGGGTGTCGTGCCATGGGGCATTTCGTTGCGCGGGCGGGGGTGTGGCTGGTGGTCGCGGCGGTTGGGGTGGTGAGCACGTGGGGGCCGCACTGGCGGGCGCGGGCGAGTGTGGACGGCGGGTGGACGGGGGTGAGTCCGGAGGAGCGGGTGTGGGAGGAGGCGTCGGAGCCGGAGTTTTTCATGGGGCGGTTTGTGCCGCCGGCGGGGGCGGCGTCGTGCGTGGTGTGGCAAGGGAAGGATCGGGACGGGGTGGCGCGGGAGGTGGGGGCGTTCGATTGTTTTGAGAGCGTGAATTACCTGGTGGGCGGGGATCCCGAGTCGAGCGTGTACCGGTCGTGGCCGCGGGAGGAGCTGGCCGGCCTGGAGCGCGAGGAGACATGGCGGGCGTTGGAGGGGTCCTTGCGGCTGGGGGATGTGGTGGAGTTCGCAGGGACGGTGACGCATGGCGATGGGGTGGTGACGCGGAGCGTGTTTCATGCGCATGTGTGCTTGGGGCCGGGGGGGTTGATGGTGGGGGCGAACAACACGCCGGCGTTCGGGGTGCTGGGCGGCGTGCCGACGATCGTGCGGCAGTGGGATGTGTGCCGCTCGGAGGAATACTATGCGGCGTTGCGGGGGATGGATGAGGTGTGGGCGGAGCTGGGGTGCGGGGTGGTGTACCGGGTGGTGGTGTATCGGCGGCCGTGAGTTGAAACTCAAAACGCAAAACTCGAAGCGCAAAACCTTGGGGGGCGCGCGGGTTCTGGATGGGTGGGGGTTGGGTTTGTTGGGGATTGGCTGGGAGGATGGGTTCGCTTTTTGGGGGAGATTTTTTTTTAGGGGGGTGGTATGGTGAGGGGATGAATACTGATTTTCGCAAAGCGTGTCCGAATTGTGGGAGTGGGGAGTTGTATACGCGGCGGCTGGATGCGGGAGGGGCGACGGGGGTGAATTTGTTGAAGGGGCTGGGGACGTTTAATTACTCGCCGAAGATCGAGGGGGTGATCTGCGGGGCGTGCGGGCACTGCAGTTATTTCGCGGAGCATGGGGTGCTGGAGAAGCTGGGGCCGGCGAGCGGGTGGGAGAAGATCGTCCACGAATGATTTTTGGGGGGGAGCCATCGATGAACACGGATGAACAGGGATGACGACGACAGGGGGGAACCGCCGATGGACGCGGATGGACGCCGATGGCTGGGCGACGGGCTGGGTGGGAATCGAAGGTACGAAGACGCTGTGCCGGGTTAGCGGGTTGGGGGTGGGGAGAGGGGGATGTTTTTGAGGGTGAGGGTTTCGCCGGAGATTTCGAAGAGGTCGAGGGTGTTGCGCGCGGCGGCGGGGCTGGGTCGGAGGATGAGGTCGATGGCGGGGACCTGGCCGGGGGGGAAGCTCTCTCCGAATCCGCTGGCGAGGCCATAGGGATTGGGCGCGCGGACCATTGTGCCCAGCGGGTATTCGGTGTTTTTGTAGCGGGCGATGACGTCGAAGGCGATGGCGATGGGCAATCCCGGCAGGGAATAGCTTACTTCGAGCCGCGGCGTGGGATTGTAATGTGGGCTGGGGGACGGGGGATGAGCTTTTTGTGGCGGGGGTGGGGTGTTGGGGGAGGGGCCGGCGGTGGCGAATGTGCCGGGGACCCACCCCGCGGAGGGGGTGGGCTTGGGCAGATGGGGGTCAGCGGACTTCGACGACCTGAGGACGGGTGGATTCGATGATGGCGAGGAGTTCTTTTTGTTCGGCGGTGGGGACGGCGAGTTTGTCGAGGGTGGCTTTGAAGTCGCCGACGGAGGCGTCGAACTGGGTGTTGTTGATTTGCATGCCGGCGTGGGCGGCGCGCATTTCCTTGCCGGTGTACTTGGTGGGTCCGCCGGTGGCGACGGCGAGGAATTCGGCGAGGTGGCGTTTGAGAGCGAACTGGTTTCCGGGGGTGGGGTCCCAGGCGGAGGACTTGGCGTTCATGCCCAGGACGCCGCCGTGGGTGACGCCGTTGCGGGTCCAGTTGACGCGGGGGTCGGCCATGGCGCGGGGGACGAAGTCTTCGACGATGGCGGTGAGGCCGTCGTTGCCATTGAGGCGTTCGTAGAGGGTGCGTTTGGCGGGTTCGGAGGAGCCGTCGGTTTTCTTTTCGGAGCCTTTGAGCTGGTTGGATTTGGCCATGCGTTGCTGGGCGCGCTGGTCGGCCTCCTGGGAGCCGGAGGTGAAGAAGGAGGGGTCGGATTTTTGTTTGCCCTGGCCGCAGGAGGCGAGGGTGAGCAGGAGTGCGGCGATGGCGAGGGCGCGAAGCAGGGGGATGCGGACGAGCGAGAGGCAAAGGGGTGGCATAGAGGGGTTCCTTTCAGGGATTGGGGTTGGCGATGGGGTTGGAGGCGTCGAGGGAGGGGGAGAGCCCGGTGGCCTGGCCGAAGGAGAGGCCGTCGACGGTGGGGGCGTTGCCTTCGAAGCGGGGGAGGTAGGCGCGGATGAAGGCGTTGCGGAGGACGTTGCCGACGGTGGCGAGGATGTCGGTGTGGGGGGAGTCGAGGCCGCCGGTGATGGGGATATAGGTGCCGAACTGATCGCGCGGGGGGTTGGAGAGGAGCTTGGTGACGCCGCCGACGAGGGCTTCCCAGAAGAACTCGAGGGGGTTGTCCTGGCGGATATCTTTTTTGAGGGAGAGGACCTGGACGTTGCGGAAGAGGGGTTTGACGTAACCGTCGATGGCGCCTTCGGTGGATTTGATTTCGACGACGAGGTCGAAGAAGCCCTTTTCGAAATCGAAGTCGCCGTAGGCCCTGGCGAGGTCGTTGGTTTCGGTGACGTCGAGGCCGACGAGGCGGACGCCCATTTCGAAGGTGGGTTTGTAGGAGAAGGGGTCGAGCTGCATTTTGAATTCGAACTTGGCCTGGTTCATGGCGAGGCCGGAGGCGGAGATGGTGGTGATGAGGGGCTTGGTTTCGTCGTGGATGTTGGTGAGGTTTTCGATGGAGGCTTCGAGGTTGTTGAGATAGACGTCGACGGGGGGATTTTTGTCGAAGGCGCGGAAGTGGATTTCGCCGTCGTGGAGGGCGGCGGAGTTGATCTGGAAGGGGAAGAGGTCGCGGATCATCTGGAGCCAGGGGCCGCCGCCGGCCTCACCGCCGGGGGCGCCGGTCTGGGCGTCTTCGGAGGAATCGGCGTCGACGAAGTTGAGCTGGGGGGAGTGGAGGGTGATCTGGCCGACGAGTTTGCGGGCGAGGAGGCCGTTCCAGTCGATCTGGAGATCGACTTCCTTGGCGGCGAAGAAGGGGACGGGGACGTTGCCGGTGGTTTTGTCGATGCGGACATCGTGGATGGTGTAACCGCCCTTGAGGAGGTGGACGGTGACATCGCCGATGGTGCCGCGGTAGAGGGGAGACTTGTCGAGCGTCTGGTTGACGTACCAGCGGATCCAGGTGGGGAGTGCGAGGCGGACGGCGACGAGGGCGACGACGAGGAAGAGCAGGGTGGCCAGGATGCGGTGGCGCCAGCGATGAGGGTGTTTTTTGCGCGCGGGAGAGGGGGTGGCGGCGGCGGAGAACGTGTCGTGGACGATCGTGTTCGTAATCTCCTGG
>JBEHXY010000173.1:0-7928 GCA_048498455.1 Planctomycetota bacterium
CGCCTCGGGTACCCTGAGCTACCAGGCCGTGAAGAGCCAGATGGGGCAGGACCAGCGGGCGGCCGAGAGCATGCGCAACGCGAACGGCTCCAATTTCGAGGGCGTGAGCAAGCAGGTCTACGAGGAGAACGACCAGCGGCTGAACTCGGTGGCAGACCGGCTGCAGGTGCTGGAGCTGCTCGCCGGCGATCGCAAGGGCGGTGAGGACCGCGCGAACACCGGCACCCACGAAGGTGTGGTGGTGACCTATGCGTTGCCGGGCAAGACGAGCCTGCCGAGCCGTTCGGACCGGCAACTGGTGCAGATCGACCGGCTGCCGGTGAAGAGCGCGTTTTACAAGGTGGCGGTGCCGGTGCTGACCAGCTACGTGTAGGACGAGGCGGAGCTGGTGAACACCAGCAAGCTGGTGCTGCTGGAGGGGCCGGTGTCGAGTTATGTGGGCGGCGAGTTTGTGGGCAGCGGGGCGATTGAGACGGTGGCGGTGGGGCAACCGTTCACGGTGGGGTTCGGCATCGACTCGAGCCTGCGTGCCGGGCGGGAGCGCATCGACCGCGCCGAGCAGACGCAGGGAGGCAACCGGGTGGTGAGCTATACCTACCGGCTGACGGTGGAGAACTTCGGCGAGAAGGCGGCGAACGTGCGGCTGCTGGACCGCATTCCGCAGGGTCGGGAAAGTGAAGTGCGGGTGACCTATGACCTGGATGAGAAAGCGCCGGCGCTGAGCGCGGACAAGACCTACCAGGCGGCGGAGAAGAAAAAGGGGGTCCTGCGCTGGGACATCGAGGTGGGCCCCGGCAAGGCGGGCAGCGAGGCGTTGGCGCTGTCGTACAAGCTGCGGCTGGAGCATGACAAAAACCTGTCGATCTCGACCAGCGGGGTGATCCAGGGGGACGAGTTGAGGAAGCTTCTTCAGCAGCAGTGAGGGCCGGGGCCGCGGATCAGCGGCGTGAGGCATCGCCATTGCTGTGCACCTTCTGAAAATGGAGGTGTGACATGGTGTCGAATCTGGTGCAGGCGACGGGGACGGATCGCGAGAAGATTGCCGGGCTGATCAAGGACGTCCGCGTGTGCATGCTGACCACGGCGGAGTCGGATGGCACGCTGCGCAGCCGGCCGATGGCGACGCAGGAGCTCAAAGGGGATTTTGACGGGATCCTGTGGTTCTTCACGGAGATCGATTCGGGAAAAGTGGACGAAGTCGAGCGCGAGCGGCATGTGAACCTCGCCTATTCCAAGCCGGGCGACCAGGTGTATGTCTCGATCAGCGGCAATGCGCGGGTGGTGCGCGACCGGGTGAAGGCGGCGGAATTGTGGACGCCGGTTCTCAAAGCGTGGTTCCCCCGCGGGCTGGAGGACCCGCAGCTGGCGCTGCTGCGCGTGGAGGCGACCGAGGCGGAATACTGGGAAGCGCCGCACGGCGCGGTGGTGCGGGTGGTGGGGCTGATGAAGTCGCTGGTGACGGGGCAGAAATACACGCCGGGCGAGAACAAGCGCGTGGAGGTGTAACTTTTCCTTGGATGGGCGGCGTCACGTGTTCAATTGGCGGCGCGGATGGGGTATGCTGCACTCGTGAATTAGACGAGGTGCGGCCTGATGAAATGTCCAAAGTGCGACGCGGAAATGGAACTGGTGACGTACGAGGGGGTGACGGTGGACCGGTGCACCGGGTGCAAGGGGATCTGGTTTGACGCCAACGAACAGAAATGGCTGAAGGAAAAAAAGGGGTCGGAGGTCATCGACATCGGGGACGTGGCGACGGGGAAGAAGATGGACAAGATCACTAAGATCAACTGTCCGCGCTGCCACACGCCGATGATCCGCATGGTGGATGTGGACCAGCACCACATCGATTACGAAGCGTGCACGACGTGCTACGGGATTTTCCTGGACGCGGGGGAGTTCAAGGACCTGAAGGATTACACCATGTCGGAGTATCTGCGCGGGATGTTCGGGCATCGGGCGAAGAAGGCGTGAGGGGAATCGCGAGTACGTGAATCAGTGAGTCAGTGAATGGGCGGCTTTTTAGAGGCCGCCCTTTTTGTTGTTGGCGTTTTGCAGGGCGGCGGTGAGCCAGCCGGTGGTTTGGGGGGCGGGTTGGGGTTTGCGCGGGGCGGTGGTCGCCGCAGCGGATTTCGGGGCGCCGGGGGCGCTGGGGGTTTTGCGCATGGAGAGGGCGATGCGTTTGCGCGGGAGGTCGACCTCGACCACCGTGACGGTGACGCGCTGGGCGACTTTGACGACTTCGTTGGCGTCCTTGATGAAGCGGTCGGCGAGCTGCGAAATGTGGACGAGGCCATCCTGGTGCACGCCCACATCGACGAAGGCGCCGAAGGCGGTGACGTTGGTCACGATACCGGGCAGCTTCATGCCGGGGGTGAGGTCCTTGAGCTCGTGGACGGCCTCGGCGAACTGGAAGGCCTCGAACTGCTGGCGGGGATCGCGGCCGGGGCGGGCGAGTTCCGAGAGGATGTCGGTGAGGGTGGGCAGGCCGACGGGATTTGCGCCGGTGGTGACATACTTCTGCAGCTGGATCTGCTTGCGCCTGGCCTCATCCTTCATGAGCTCGGGGAGGGTGGCGCCGGCGTCTTTGGCCATCTGGGCGACCAGCGCATAGCGCTCGGGGTGGACGGCGGAGGCGTCGAGGGGGTTCTCCGCGCGCGAGATGCGGAGGAAGCCGGCGGCCTGTTCAAAGGTTTTCGGGCCGAGGCGCGGAACGTTCAGGAGGTCCTTGCGCGATTTGAACGGGCCGTTGGCGTTGCGGTGGTTGACGATGTTTTCGGCGATGGTGGGGTTGAGGCCCGAGACGTAGGTGAGGAGCTGCTTGGAGGCGGAATTGAGTTCGACGCCCACGGCGTTGACGCAGGAGATGACGGTGTCGTCGAGGGATTTCTGCAGGGCGGTCTGGTCGACATCGTGCTGGTACTGGCCCACGCCGATGGATTTGGGGTCGAGTTTCACGAGCTCGGCGAGGGGGTCCTGCAGGCGGCGGCCGATGGAGACGGAGCCGCGGACGGTGAGGTCGTGGTCGGGGAATTCCTCGCGGGCGACGTCGGAGGCGGAGTAGATCGAGGCGCCGGATTCGTTGACCATCACGACCTGAAGGGTCGCGTGCTGCGGCGCCTGGAGGTTGAGCTTCTTGATGAAGGATTCGGTTTCGCGGCTGGCGGTGCCGTTGCCGATGGCGATGGCTTCGACGTGGTGCTGCTGGACCAGCGTGCGGATTTTGTGCTCGGCTTCGGCGGTTTTGTGCTGGCCCTGGTCGGGATACACCACATCGTGGTGCAGCAGCTTGCCCTGCGGATCGAGCACGACGAGCTTGCAGCCGGTGCGAAAGCCGGGGTCCAGAGCGAGGGTGGTCTTCTGTCCAAGCGGCGAGGCCATCAGGAGCTCGCGCAGGTTGGTGGCGAAGACGGTGATGGCGGCTTCGTCGGCTTTCTTCTTGGAGGCGAGACGGATCTCCGTTTCCATCGAAAGCGAGAGCAGCCGCTTCCAGGCGTCGGCAATGGCCTGCTTCACCTGCTGCGCGGCGGCGGAGTTGTTCTTAAGGAAAAGCGGCTCGAGCGTGGCCAGGGCGTCGGCATCGGGCGGGGCGATTTTGAAATAGAGAATGTTCTCGGCGGCGCCGCGGCGGATCGCCAGCAGCCGGTGCGAGGGAATCTTCGCCAGCGGTTCAGACCAGTCGAAATAGTCCTTGTATTTGAGGGTTTCCGGTGGCAGGACGGCGGGGACACCGTCGGCGGTTTTTTCGTCCGGCGAGGGAATGCGCTTGGAGGTGATGGTGGCTTTCTGCCAGTAAAGGTCGCGCAGAGCGGCACGGGCATCGGCGTGGTCGGACACGAGCTCGGCGAGGATGTCGCGGGCGCCCTGGAGCGCGGCGGCGGCGTCCTCGATCGACTTTTCCTTATGAATGTACGCGGCGGCGGCGGCTTCGGGATTGGCGGCGGGGTCCTGCGCCAGAAGCAGATCGGCCAGCGGCTGGAGGCCGGCCTCCCGGGCGATCATGGCGCGGGTGCGCTTCTTCGGGCGGAAGGGGGCGTAAATGTCTTCGAGCGCCGGCAGCGTTTCGGCGGCATCGATCGAGGCCTGCAGGGCGTCGGTCAGGAGGCTGCGTTCCTTGAGCGAATCGACGATGGAAGCGCGGCGCTTGTCGAGTTCGCCGAGCTGCTCGAGCCGGTCGCGAATCGCGGTGATGGCCACCTCGTCGAGCGTGCCGGTGGCTTCCTTGCGATAGCGGGCGATGAAGGGGACGGTGCCGCCCTCGGCGAGGAGTTGCGCGGTGGCCTCGACCTGCTGGCGGCGGAGTTTGAGCTCGCTGGTGATCTTGTCGAGGTGGCGGGAATGGAGATCGGTGGCGGTGGTCATGGGAGCCTTCCTTGGCTGGGGGTGAATCTGGATGAAGGAGCAGCAGGAGCGACCGAGGCGCGGGGCGGCGACGAAACAAAGTACGCCGCTGGGGCCGCGCGGGCTCGCCGGTTACTGCTGGACGGACTTGATGAACGCGGCGCTCTGGCCCTTGAGACTGGCGTAGTACCAGCCGGCGAGGGCGCGGAAGCCGGGGTTCTGCACGGTCGAGCCGATGACCATGTTGGGCAGCCAGGCGAGGGCCTCGGTGTGGCCTTCACGTGCAAGGATGAGGGCGGCGTAGTTGGCGATGGTCTCGGCGTGGGGGGCCTTGGTGTAGCGGTCGAACAGCGGCAGGACAAAAGCGGACTGGTCCTTGACCTCCGACCGGTAGATGCCGGCGAGACAGGCCTCGACCACCGCCTTGTTTTCGGAGGACAGCAGCGAAGCGACGAGGCGGCGGCCTTCATCGGAATCCTCGACGGTCTTCTGGGCGGCGACGGCGGCGCGCTCATAATCCTTGCCGCGGTTGTCGTCGACGATGGTGGCAGCATTCATGATGGCCGAGCGGATGGCGAGGCGGCGGTCGGGATCGGCGCGATCGGAATACATCAGGGCCCAGTCCATCACGACGGGCTGGCCGTCCTGGATCAGTTTCAGGATGCCGGCGGTGAGGTCGGTGGCGCGGTTGGCGGAGGCCTGCTGGGCGAGGGTGCCGATCTGGCGGGCGAGGGTGGTCTTGGATTTCACCAGCGGGTCGAGGGCGCCGGGCGAGAGGCGGTCGGCGAATTCCAGGGAGATCAGGCCAAGCTTGATCTGCTGGTACTGGTCACGGTCGGTCTGCAGCAGCTTGGTGAGGATTTCCGGGGCGGCGGGGTTCTTGAGTTGCAGCAGCGCCACGAGCGCGGTGTAGCGGAGGCCTTCATCGTTTTTGTCGTCGCGGGCGACATCGGCGATCCAGGGGGCGGCGGCCGTGATGTTCTGCTTCTGGGCGCGGACGATCATGAGCGCCTGCACGGGCGCCTGGCGGAGATCGTGGGCGTCGGACATCTGGTGCAGCGCGGCGAGGGCGGCGGCGCTTTCGGTCGAGTTGGCGTTCTGGCCGGCGGACGTGGTGGATTCCAGCAGCGAGACGGCGGCGTAATAGCGGACGACGTCCTTGTCGGCATTGAGGAGGTTGTTGAGGACGGAGCGGTCCTTGAGCGCGCCGCGGTGGTTGAGCTCGCCGGCGGCCATGGCCTTGTGGGCGGGATCGCTGGCGCTGGCGACCATTTTTTCGAGTTGTTCGTTGGTGATGAGGTTGGCGTCGATGAGCGTGGCGAGGGCGGAGCCGACGAGCGTGGGATCGTGGGCGTTCAGCAGCAGGTCGACATCCACCTGGGCGGGGTCCTTGGCCAGGAGGGTGCAGGCGACCATGCCGTAGATCTGGTTTTCGATGGGCGTGGTTTTGCGGAGGGCGGCGAAGAGCGGGACGAGGGACTTGTCGCGCGAGGTGCGGAGGGCGGTGATGACCTGCGCGGTTTCGCGCGTGGAGGAAAGCGCGGTGTCCTTGCACTCGGCCATGGCGCGGGAGAGGAAGCGCTGGGCGGTTTCAAGGGTGACATCCGTCTGCTGGGCCCGCGCGGGGAGGGCGGCGGCAAGCGTCAGGACGGCAGCGAGCGCGAGGGAGGTGTGGCGGTGGGTCACTGAGGGCTCCGGTCTTGATGAAGAGAGGGGGGCATTGTAGCGGAAGAGGGTGGGGAAGAGTAAAAGGGACGGGCGAAAAGCGGATCATTCGAAAGAACAAAAGCGAAAAAAGGGCGGTTATGAAGGTGTCGGTGGTGATTGCGTGCCGCGGGGAGGGGTGGGCGGAGGGGACGCTGCCGTGGGTGCTGGAGGGGTTTGGGGAGCAGCAGCTTCCGGCGGGGGATGAGATGGAGGTGCTGGTGGGGTTGGATGGCGGCGCGGTGGGGGCGACGGCGGAGATGGACGGCGGGCATCCGACGCGGGTGTTGGGGTATCCGCGGATGGGGGCGGCGCGGGTGCGGAACATGCTGGTGGAGGATGCGCGCGGCGAGGTGATTCTGTTTGGCAATGCCGACGCGCGGCCGGAGGCGGGGATGGTGGCGGCGCACGTGGCGCGGCAGCGGGAGATCGGCGCGGGGTGCATGGTGCTGGGCGATGCGCCGTGGGAGAAAAGCGCTGCGCCGACGGTGTTCGAGGCGATGCTTGCGGAAACGCCCGCGGTGTTTTTCTATGGCGGAATGCAGGGCGGGGAGTGGTATGACTGGCGGCATGCCTGGACGCTGAACCTGTCGATGCGGCGCGAGGATTTTAAAAAGGCGGGAGGCTTCGAGGAGCGCCTGCGGCCGGTGTATTACGAGGACATCGCGCTGGGATGGAAAGCGCTGGGGGAGCGGCGCGGGGTCTTGTTTGAACCGGCGGCGCGGGTGGTGCACCGTCATCCGACGACGCTGGAGCAGTACCTGGATCGGGAGGAACTGCTGGGGCTCATGGCGCCGGTGGTGGGCGAGGTGTGCCCGGAGGTGTTCGCGAAGCTCTTCGGTGGCAAGCGGGTGGAGGAGTTGGCGCGCGAGTATGCGGCGTGGGTGAAGATGGATGGCGGGATGCAGCGCTGGATTTTTGAGCGGATGAAGGCGTGGGCGGGGTTGCGGGAGGAGGTGCTGGGGAGCGGGGATGGGCGCAAGCGGATGGTGGAGACGGTGTACCAGATGCATGTGCCGTTGAAGCGGCTGGCGTTTCGGCTGGGGTATTTGCGGGGGATGGAGCTGCGCGACGATGGGCGGTGGAGGGAGCGGCGCCCGGCGGGGTTGTGGCATGCGGCGCTGATGTTGGACTGAAGCGCTTCTGAAAAACGCAAAACCTCTTTTCGAGGCGGATTTGGGCGCGGGGAGGCGGCGCATGCAAAAAGGCCCGTCGCCGGCGTGGGGCGCACGGCGACGGGCTGGGGTTTGTAGACCGTGTTACTTCTGGGTGATCTGCTTGATCGCCTGCTGGGCGCTGTGGCGGACGTTTTCCAGGAAGAAGTTGTCGGGGTTCTGCGCGATGGCGTGGAGGGTGGGCAGGGCGCGCGGGTCTTTAAGCAGGCCGAGGGCTTTGACGGCTTCGTCGGAAGTTTCGGCCATGGAATCGCGGGTGGCGTGGAGGAGGGCGTCGAGGGAGCGCGGGGATTTGAGCTGGCCAAGCGACGCGGCGGCGGCGGCGCGGACGACCGGGTGGAAATAGTGATCCTTATTGAAGAGCACGGCGCACAGGGCGTCGACGGCTTCGATGTCGGCGGGCAGCGTGCCGAGGGTGCCGGCGGCGTCGCGGGCGGTGTCGGCGTCGAGCTCGCGGAGCTTGGCCACCAGGGCGACGATCGCGGAGCGGTCGCGTTCGGCCGGAGCGGGTGCGGGGGCGGGGGCCGGGGCGGGGGCGGGGGCGACGATCGACTTGGGCGCGGCGGCGGGGGCGGTCGTGGATGTGGTGGTCGGGGTGGTGGCGGTGGCCGGGGCGGGTTTGGCCGCGGGGGTGGTTTCGCGGTTGTTCTTTTTGTTGCTCATGGTTTCATCCTTGAAAAGCGGGAGATTATCTGACGCGGAAGGGCA
>JBEHXY010000174.1:0-7922 GCA_048498455.1 Planctomycetota bacterium
AACTTCGTCCGCGGCTTCGCCATCTTCGGCATCGTCCTCGTCGGCGCCATCAACTTCATCGGCCCCAAAAAGGCCGGAACATTTGCCCTCGTCGTCGCCTTGGGCACGCTCCTCCTTACCGTCATTCTCGCCGGCGCGACCTTCATCCCCCACGCAACCCTCAACGCCGTCTCGCAAGGCTGGGCCAACATCCACCGCCCCGACGGCTCCCCCGGCTACATGTGGCACAACCTCGTCAACGTCGTCCTCGCCCTCTCCGGCGTCGAAGCCATCGCCAACATGACCGGCATCATGGTGCCCCCCGTCGCACGCACGGCCAAAAAATCCATCTGGCCCGTCCTCCTCGAAGTCGTCCTGTTCAACCTGGTGCTG
This sequence comes from Planctomycetota bacterium, assembly GCA_048498455.1. Classification (GTDB taxonomy): domain Bacteria; phylum Planctomycetota; class Phycisphaerae; order WQYP01; family WQYP01; genus CALCHA01. The sequence goes on from JBEHXY010000174.1 coordinate 373, forward strand.
GCGATCGCCATGAACGCGCTGCCCGCCAGGTATTTCGCCCACGACAGCCGCGGCGCCCAGATCACCCTCGCCGAGCAGGAGGAAAACCTGCGCACCTGGGAAACCGCCCACCCCGCGTGGGAAAAGTCCCCAGCCCTCGTCGAAACCCACACCGCCCTCGATCTCACCCCCGACCAGAAAGACGCCGAGAACCGCGTCCTCTGGGTCATGGCCAGGGAATATGTCGGCCGCCCCTTCGCCGCCCTCGCCGGAATCGTCTTCGGCCTGCTGCTGCTTTCTGCCGTCAACACCGCGGTCGCCGACATGGTCTCCATCCAGTACGTCATGGCCCGCGACACCGAGCTGCCCAAGGGCCTCATGAAACTCAACCTCTTCGGCGTGCCCTGGCGCGCCCTCATCCCCGCCGTCGCCCTGCCCACCCTCATCCTGCTGGTCACCGGCGACATCGACCTGCTCGCCGGCCTCTATGCCATCGGCGTCGTCGGCGCCATCGCCATCAACCTCGGCAGCTGCTGCTCCAACCTCACCATGCCCCTGCGCTGGTTCGAACGCGCCGGCATGGGCCTGCTCGCCGCCATCATGGTCGCCATCGAGCTCACCCTCTGCATCGAAAAACCTTCCGCCCTCGCCTTCGCCGGCAGTGTCCTGGCCATCGGCCTGGGCCTGCGCTTCCTCACCAAGACCCTCCTTCCCGCCCGCGCTCGCGCCCTGGCCGCCATCGCCCCGGGCAGCGCCCAATTCCGCGGCCTCGCCGTCGCCGCGCCCCAGTCCGCCCCCACCATCGAATCGGGCGCCCTGGGCACCCCCGCCGACCAGCTCAACATGAGCAAGGCCAAGGTGCTCGTCGCCGCCCGCGGCAGCCAGCGCCTCCTCAACTTCGCCGCCACCTACGCCCGCCGTTTCGATGCCCTGCTGATGGTGATGTTCGTGCGGCAGGTCAACGTCGTCGGCATGGGCCAGTCGCCGGATCTCTCGATCGATGACGACCCCGAAGCCCGCAGCGTCTTCGAGCGCGCCGCCGAAGCCTGCCGCCGCGCCGGCGTGGCGATGGTGCCGATCTACGTCGTCAGCCCCGACGTCGCCTACGCCATCCTCGATCACGCCGCGACCTACAGCGTCGACAGTGTCCTGATGGGCGTGAGCCGCGAAGGCGCCCTGCTCAAAGCCCTGCGCGGCGATGTGCTCGCCGCCGTCGCCGAGGACCTGCCCGAGGACATCCCCCTGCTGATTCACGCGTGAGTGCGTCGCGGTCAGACCGTCGTTTCCGCATTTACCGTCCCGGCGTATTCCCGCGCCGGCTCGCGGCTGCCGATGGCATTTGCGATGTGCCTGCGAGCGGGCCGCCACGTCGTGACAAGCGCGAACGCCAGGAGCATTTCCGAGATGTCGCCGCCGTAGTACATCAGTTCCGCGCCGCGCTGCAGCTGCAGGTCCCGCGGGGCCGCGTCATCGCCCATCTGCATGGCGCCCATCGGTCCCGCGGCGATCGCGGTCGGCTCGGCCGCGAACACGTTCACGCCCGCGCCGGCATAGAGAAGTTGTGCCAGCACGGAGTGAATCACGATCGCCACGCCGAGCACGACCAGCCGCATTTCCACCGAGGGCCGGTGCGGCGCAGGATCGGGCCCCGCGATCACCCAGCTGTACAGGCAGCCTGCCGCGAGGAAGTGGACATGCACCAGGTAATGCAGTGCCGGGTGCACCATCATCTCGCGGTAAAGCGGCGTGAAATACAGCGCCGCCATGCCGCCCATGTCAAGGACCAGCGCCACCGCCGGCGTGGCGAGCATCCCCGTCACGCGGCTGCGCAGGAAGCGCATCACAACCCGTCCCGCCTGCGGCGGAATCGACCGCAGCAGCAAGGTGACCGGTGCCCCCATCACCAGGCCGATCGGCGCGATCATCCCGATGGCCAGATGTTCGAGCATGTGTTTTCGGAAATCACCCGCCGGGTAGGGAAGCCAGTCCGGCAGCAGGCCCAACGCCAGCACCGCCGCGCCCGAAAAAAAGGACGCCGTGCGCCAGTTGCTCCACCCGCGGCGGGTCCGCCGCTCCCCCATCGCCAGGATCCCATACGCCAGCGTCACCCGGCCCACGAGCGCCAGGGGAATGGCCATCGACGGCATCGCACAGCACTCCGGCGTCATGCGGCACCCGTGGAGGACGCAGGGCCCGTGTCGATCCGCACCTTCGAACCGCGCCGCGCCATCGTCCAGCCGGCCAGGATGAAAACCACGCCAGAGGCAAGAAAGCCCATGTCCCACCACACCTGGTACGCACCGGGCCGCACATGATGGATGCCGAGAATCTCATGATCGACCAGCCCTTCGACCAGGTTGAACCAGCCCCACCCGCAAAGGATCCAGCTCCACAGCGCGCCGGACGTCCAGACCTCGCGCCGCGCTTCGGTCACGCGGGAGTAGAGAATGTAGAGCCCGACGAGCACGCAGAGCCACGTCACGGTGTGAAAGAGTCCGTCGCCGAGCGTGTTCATTTTCAGCCCCTGCACGTCCTCGATGGAGATCCGGGCGCTGAACATGTGATGCCACTGGAAAACCTGGTGGAGAAAGATGCCGTCGAAGAACCCGCCGAGGCCGACGCCGAGAATGATCCCGGGCAACTGGAGGTGCAGCGTGCCCTGCGGGGTGATGGTCTTTTCCGCCATGGTGCCTCCCTGGGGACGCCGGCCAAGCTGTCCGCTGCCGCGCCCCTGCCCGCCCGTTGGTGGGGCAATCGTCCCCGCCCCCTGCGTCGATTCCCCGCTGCTTCGCCGCATTTTGTCCGGTCAGCGTTGGCCAGATCTTCGCGCTCCCGCCCCGGCCCCGTCTTGCCCAAACGGCTGCTCCCCCCTGGGTCCCGGCAAAACGTATACCTCCTTCCCATTCCCGGCTCCCACCCTTTCCGCTATCATCCGCCCGACACGCTGTTGCAGCCGAATGCTGGCCACCCGTGCCGGCAGCGGGGGACCCACAGGCGACCACGCGCCAGGGGCGAATCCGTCACAACGACGGATGGGTTTCAGCGACCCAAGCCCGTCAGCTTACCTCGCAGGCTCTTGCTGGAGAGTGACAACGCGCCCCGCGCGCCGCTGCGCTGCGCACGGACCGCGTTTTCCAACACCTGATGCTCGTTTCCCACCAGGAACGCCCCCGCGAACTCAAGTGGTACCACGCGGGTCCCATGCTCTATGGCGATTGGGGCACCTCGCGCTTCTACGTCCTGGGCCTCGCCTTCTATTACGCCCTCTACTCCTCCTTCTGGTACATCCTCGGCGTCGGCCTCCTCGTCGCCGCCGTCGGATGGGCCTACACCGTCGTCTGCCGCGTTTACCCCGATGGCGGCGGCGTCTACTCCGCCGCACGCCAGCTTTCCCCCCTCCTCTCGGTCATCGGCGCCCTCCTCCTCTTCGCCGATTACGCCGTCACCGCCGCCCTCTCCGCCTTCGAGGGCATGCATTACTTCGGCTTCAGCGAGGGCGCGATCAAACTCTGGGCCATCATCGCCATCGTCGTCCTCGGTGTCATCAACTACATCGGCCCCAAACGCGCCGGACAGTTCGCCCTCCTCGTCGCCATGGCCACCCTCCTGCTCATGTTCGTCCTCGTGCTCGCCTCCGTCCCCCACCTCTCCGCCGGATGGCACAACATCCAACGCCCCGCCGGAACCGCCGGACACCAGTGGGTTACCCTCGTCAACGTCGTCCTCGCCCTCTCCGGCGTTGAAGCCATCGCCAACATGACCGGCATCATGGTCCTGCCGGTCAGCCGCACCAGCAAAAAATCCATCTGGCCCGTCCTGGTCGAAGTCGTCATCTTCAATCTCGTCCTCGGCGTCGCCATGCTCGCCCTGCCCGCCGTGATGCAGTCGCGCGGCATCGCGAATTCCCCCACCGCCTTCACCCAGCCCGCCGCCAACTACGAAGCCAACGACAAGGTCCTCGCCGATTTCAAGGACGCCCACACCGATTGGGAAAAAGATCCCGGCCAGCGGGCTCAATACGAAAAACTTGCCGCCGAGAAAACCCCCCACTCCTCCCGCGCCGAAGACGACATCAAAAACAAGGTCCTCCGCGTCATGGGCGACTTCTACGTCGGACACTGGTTCGGCATGGTCTGCGGCATCGTCTTCGGCATGCTGCTGCTCTCCGCCGTCAACACCGTCCTCGGCGGCATGCTCAGCGTCTGCTACGTCATGTCCCGCGACCACGAAGTCCCCGCCTTCTTCAACAAGCTCAACCTCTTCGGCGTCCCCTGGGTCGGCCTCCTGCCCGCAGTCCTCGTCCCCTGCCTGCTCCTGCTGCTGTTCCCCACGCTCGAGATGCTCGCCGATCTGTATGCCATCGGCGTCGTCGGCGCCATCGCCATCAACCTCACCTGCTGCACCATCAATCGCAAGCTCTCCGTCCGCTCCGTTGAACGCCTCTTCATCGGCATCATCGCCGCCGCCATGATCGCCATCGAGCTCACCCTCGCCTACGAAAAGCCCCACGCCCTCATCTTCGTGGGCATCATCCTCGCCGTCGGTCTGGGCGCCCGGGCCTTCACCAAGTCCTATCTCCCCGCCCGCGCCAAGCGCATGGGCGAACTCGAAGCCGCCGCCAAGGCCGGCGGCATGATCTTCCGCGGCCAGCAGGTCGCCCCGCCGCCGCCCACCCCCCGCAAGGCCCCCGTCACCGAGGCCGAGGCCGAAGCCGTGGGAACGCCCGCCGGCGAGCTCGACATGTCCCGCCCGCACGTGATGGTGGCGACCCGCGGCGGCCAGCGGCTCATCGATTTTGCCTCCACCTACACCAAGCAGCTCAACGCGGTGCTGTTCGTGCTGTTCGTTCGCCAGCTCAACGTGCAGTTCGCGATGGGCGCCGAGGGCCCCTCGCTCCTCGAAGACGCCGAGGCCCGGCGCGTGTTCGAGTCCGCCGCCAAGGCCTGCGAGAAGGCCGGCGTGCAGATGGTGCCGATCTACGCCGTGAGCCGGGACGTCGCTTACACCATTCTCGATTTCGCCGCGACCTACGACGTGCGCGCCCTGCTGATGGGCGTCAGCCGCGAAGGCGCCGTGCTCCGCGCCCTGCGCGGCGACGTGCTGACCGAAGTCGCCGACGGCCTTCCGCAGGATATTCCTTTGCTCATTCATGCTTGAGCGCTAACGATTCCGGCGGCATTGACGCGCGTTTTTCGGCCGGTAAAGTCCCCGCATGCTCGTCTCGCACCAGGAACGTCCCCGCGAACTCAAGTGGTACCACGCCGGGCCGTTGCTCTACGGCGACTGGGGCACCAGCCGCTTCTACGTCCTGGGCCTCGCCTTCTATTACGCGCTCAACGCCAGCATCTGGTACATCCTCGGCGTGGGCATGCTCGTCGCCGCCGTCGGCTGGGCCTACACGATTGTCTGCCGCGTCTATCCCGATGGCGGCGGCGTCTACTCGGCCGCACGGCAGCTCAGCCCCATCCTCGGCGTCATCGGGGCCCTGCTGCTCTTTGCCAACTACTGGGTCACCGCCGCCCTGAGCGCCTTTGAAGGCGTCCACTACCTCGGCATCGAGTCCGGCGGGGGGGTGCAGATCACCGCCGTCGCCATCATCATCCTGCTGGGGATCATCAACTACGTCGGCTCGCGGCAGGCGGCATCATTTGCCCTCGTGGTGGCCGTCGCCACGCTGCTGCTGACCGTCGTGCTCGTGCTCTTTGCCATTCCGCACCTGGGCACTGGCTTCGCGCACATCGAGCCCCCGCACGAATCCCCCGGCCGCCAATGGGTCACGCTGGTGAACGTCGTGCTGGCGCTCTCGGGCGTCGAAGCCATCGCCAACATGACCGGCATCATGGTCCAGCCGGTGGTCAGCACCGCCCGCAAATCCATCCTGCCGGTGCTGCTGGAAGTCGTCGTCTTCAACATCCTGCTCGGCATCGCGATGCTCGCCCTGCCGGCGATGCTGCATGCCTCCACTCCCGCTTCAGCGACGGAGTTCCGCCAGCCCGCCGCGGCACTCGATCAAGCCCGCCACGAGTTCGCCGAGGCCCACCCCCATTTCGAAAACGATCCCGCGCTGGCCGCCGCCTACAGCAACCTGCCCGCCAAAAGCAGGAACGAGGACCGCATGCAGAAGGTGGTCCTGCGCGTGATGGGCGAGCAGTTCATCGGCCCCTGGTTCGGCAAAATCGCCGGCGTCGTCTTTGGCCTGCTGCTCTTCAGCGCCGTCAACACCGTCATCGGCGGCATGGTCAGCGTCAGCTACGTCATGGCCCGTGACGGCGAGCTGCCCGCCTTCTTCGCCCGGCTCAACCTCTTCGGCGTTCCCTGGTTCGGCCTGATCCCAGCCATCGGCGTGCCGATCGTGCTGCTGATGCTCTTCCACGATCTCGACATGCTCGCCGACCTTTATGCCATCGGCGTCGTCGGCGCGATTGCCATCAACCTCTCCTGCTGCACCGTCAATCGCCGCCTGCCGGTGAAGGGATGGGAGCGCGCGTGCATCGGCGCGATCGCGCTGGTGATGGTGCTGATGGAACTCACCCTCGCCATTCACAAGGTTCACGCGCTGATTTTCGTCGGCATCGTGCTGGCGGCGGGCCTCGGGGTTCGCACGTTCACCAGGTCGTTTCTCCCCGCCCGCGCACGCCTGCGCGCGGGGCCGACCCCCGAGCAGCTCACCACCGGCCGCTACCGCGGCGCGACGACGGTCGCCCGCCAGGCCGAGTCTGCTGCCGACGCCGGCGAGATCGCCATCGGCACGCCCGCCGGTGAGCTGGACATGTCGCGGCCGCACGTGATGGTGGCGACCCGCGGCGGCCAGCGGCTCATGGAGTTCGCCGCCAATTACGCCCAGCAGCTCAATGCCGTGCTCTTCGTGCTCTACGTCCGGCAGCTCAATGTGCAGTTTCCGATGGGCGCCGAAGGCCCTTCGCTGGCCGAGGACGCCGAGGCGCGGCGGGTCTTTGAGGCCGCGACCAAGTCGTGCCAGAAGGCTGGCGTGCAGATGGTGCCGATTTACGCCGTCAGCCGGGATGTGCCCTACACGATCCTCGATTTCGCGGCGACCTACGACGTGCGGGCGCTGTTGATGGGCGTGAGCCGCGAGGGCGCGGTCCTGCGGGCCTTGCGCGGCGACGTGCTCACGCAGGTGGCCGATGGCCTGCCGCAGGACATCCCGCTGCTGATTCATGCCTGAGTGGGAAGAATCAAGAAGCAAGAATCAAGAAGCAAGAATCAAGAAGCAAAAACCGCAATGCCAGCACTTCTTAATTCTCGATTCTTACTTCTTGGATTCTCGCTACACCCGCGTGCGGCCGTTGATGGCGTCGGCGAGGATGGCTTTGTTGGAGTATTCGATCTGCGCGCCGGCGGGAAGGCCGCGGGCGAGGCGGGTGACGGTGATGTGCGGGGCGACGTAGGCGAGTTCCTGCTGCAGGTAGAGCGCGGTGCCGTCGCCTTCCATGGTGGGGTTGGTGGCGAGAATGATCTCGCGGACGGGAGAGGGGGCGTCGCGGTCGGCGGCGGGCTTCACGCGCTCCAGCAATTGCGGGATCGTCAGTTCGGCGGGCGTGACATGCTCC
>JBEHXY010000175.1:0-7920 GCA_048498455.1 Planctomycetota bacterium
TGATTACCCGGCTTTTTGGATGCGGCGGGATTTGGGGAGGTTGGCCAGCAAGCGGGAGGTGGGCATGTGGATGCCGAGGAGGCCGAGGACGTCGCGTTCAACGATGTTGCGGAGGGATTCGCGGGGGATGGTGGGCATGTTGGTGCCCATGACGGTCTGGTTGAGGGTGTAGAGGGTTTCGATGCATTCGCCGGCGGTGGTGAAGGGGAAGTCGGAGCCGAAGAGGAGTTTGTCGATGACGCCGAACTGCTGGGCGCGGACGAGGGCGTCGTAAGCGACCCAGGGGCGGCGGAGGAGGGCGGCGATGTCGGAGAAGACGTTGTGGTGTTTGCCGAGGAGGGTGATGGTTTCATCGACCCAGGGGTAGCCGAAGTGGGAGAGGACGAGCTTGAGGTTGGGGAAGGCGCGGGCGACTTCGTCGAGGAGGTGGGGGCGGGCGTATTCCATTTTCGTTTTGGGGGAGAGGTGGGTGCCGGGATAGAAGATGATGGGCAGGTGGAGGGCGGCGGCTTTTTCGTAGACGGCCATGGCGCGGGTGTCGGCGGGGTGGAAATCCTGGGCGGCGGGGCAGATGCAGAGGCCCTTGAGGCCGAGGGAGGCGATGCGGGTGACTTCTTCGACGGCGTCGGTTTCGGGATCGGCGGGATCGATGCCGGCGAAACCGATCATGCGGTCGGCATGCTCGCGGCAGTAGTCGGCGATGTATTCGTTGGGGATCTGGGCGTTGAGGTAGGCGGAGCGGAAGCCCAGGACGAAGGACTTGTCGACGGGTTCGGCGGCGAGGAGGTGGTTGGCGGTGTCGGCCTGGGGGAGGAGGCGCATTTTCTGGCCGGCGATCAGGGTGGGGCGGGAGAGTTCCGCCAGGGCGCCGTCGCCGAGTTGTTCGGGGGATTGCCAGATGTGGGTGTGGCAGTCGATGATCATGGTGCGGGTCCCTTCGGCGCGGGTCATGAGGCTGCAGATAGGGATGTTATCGGCAGCGAGGGGGGAAAAGCGATTGTGAAAACCGGTTGTAGATGAGGGTAGACACTGTGGATGGGGGGAGGTTGGATGGGGAAGAATAAAAGTTAAAAAGAAAAAAGGGGAGAAAGGGGGGGCGACGAGGTGGTGCCGTGTGTTGATCGTGTATGTGGATGTGGATGACACGTTGGTGCGGCATGTGGGGGCGAAGCGGGTGGTGGTTGGGGGGATGGCGGAGCATGTGCGGGGGCTGTTTGCGGAAGGGGCGACGTTGTATTGCTGGAGCACGGGCGGGGCGGCGTATGCGCGGGAGGTGGCGGAGGGATTGGGGATTGCGGGGTGCTTTGCGGGGTTTTTGCCCAAGCCTCAGGTGATGATCGATGACCAGGAGGTGGCGGCGTGGCGCGGGGTGGTGCAGGTGCATCCGCTGCAGTGTGCGGGGATGGGGGTGGCGGAGTATCGGAGGCGGGTGGAGGGGGCGGGGCGTTCGGGATAAGTGAGGATTGATTTCGAATAAATCGAGGAGCTGGGGCGTTTTGGAAATGGGGGGAATAGGATAGCGGGGGCTTTTTTGAAGGAGCGTGTGCATGGCGGTGACGGATGAGGAGATGAAGCGGGCGATGAAGGCGTTTAAGCGGCGGTTGAAGTTGACGGCGCTGGATGATGAGTCGCGGCTGGGCGGGCGGGCGATGACGGGTGGGGGGACCAGCGGGATCGAGTCGATTATTCCGCCGCGGGAATTTCGGCAGGAGATATGGGATGCGCTGGTGGCGTCGGGGAAGCTGTCGAAGGATGAAGATGGGTTTTACCGGGTGGGGACGTTCAAGGGGGGGATGTGACGAGTTTCGAGTTTCGCGTTTCAAGTTTCGAGTGAGTGGTGGAGCGAGTCATGCGGATGCGGATGTCGGTGGTGGTGGGGGTGATTCTGGCGGGGTGTGTGGGGGCGCGGGCGGATGTGAAGGTGGCGAAGGTGTTTGGGGAGGGCATGGTGTTGCAGCGGGACCTGGCGTTGCCGGTGTGGGGGACGGCGGACGTGGGGGAGAAGGTGACGGTGCGTTTTGGCGGGGAGGAGCAGACGGCGACGGCGGGGCGTGACGGGAAGTGGCGGGTGACGCTGAGCAAGCAGGGGGCGAGCGAGGTGGGGCGGGATTTTGTGGTGGAGGGGAAGAACACGGTGACGTTTCATGATGTGCTGGTGGGGGATGTGTGGTTGTGCGCGGGGCAATCGAACATGGAGTATCCGCTGGAGCGGATGCAGATGCGCGGGACGAGCAACCCGACGGGCGGGGCGACGGACGTATCGAAGTTGACGCTGGAGGATGCCAAGGCGCATCCGGATGCGGGGCTGCGGATATTCCGGGTGGAAAAGCGGCTGAACGAGGATTTGCCGACGGATGGGTGGCATGTGGCGGGCGGGAGCGCCGGGGGCGAGGCGGTGGGGAAGTTTTCGGCGATCGGGTATTTTTTCGGCAAGGGGCTGCGTGCGGACTTGAAGGTGCCGATCGGACTGATCGGGAGTTACTGGGGCGGGAGCCGGATTGAGGTGTGGACGCCGATGAGCGCGTATGAGGAGACGGAGCTGGCGAAGACGGGGACGGCGACGACGCGGCCGGGGGTGATCGATGGGAGCCAGGCGGGGAAGTATTACAACAAGATGGTGGCGCCGATGGCGGGGTATGGGATCAAGGGGATGATCTGGTACCAGGGGGAGAGCAATTTGCTGGAGGTGAACAACAAGGATTACCTGGAGAAGTTCGAGTTGTTCGCCAAGGCGTGGCGCGGGGCGTGGGGGGAAGGGGATTTTCCGATCGGGACGGTGCAGATTGCGCCGCTGTATTACACGAAGCGGAAGGATCCGGTGCCGCACACGACGGAGACGCTGCCGGAGTTCTGGGCGATCCAGGCGGAGGCGGCGCGGGTGATGAAGAACGTGGGGATGGTGGAGACGATCGACCTGGCGGACAACCTGACAAACATCCACCCGTGGAACAAGTGGGACGTGGGGGATCGGCTGGTGAAGTGGGCGCGGGCGCAGGTGTATGGCGAGAAGGGGGTGGAATGGAGCGGGCCGGTGATGACGAACATGGAGGCGACGTCGACCAAGGCGGTGATCACGTTTTCGCACGGGGAGGGGCTGAAAGGGGTCAATGGGAAGCCGGTCACGGGGTTTGAGGTGATGGGCGCGGATGGGAAGTGGGCGGCGACGGAGGTGAAGGTGACGGGGGAGGGGAAGGTGGAGCTGGAGGGGACGGCGCTGCATGGGGTGCGGTATGGCTGGCGGGAGGATTTCCGCGGGGGGCTGGTGAACGGGGCCGGGTTGCCGGCGGTGCCGTTTAAGAAGGAGTGGTGAGGGGGTGGCGGTCGGGATCGTTTGAGCACGAAGGCACGAAGAGGTGAAGGGCACGAAGGGATTGTGGGGCGGGGGCACGTGGGTACTTGGTCGCTTGATCGTCATTGACGGTTGGCGGCTGGGTTGAATGTGGGATTATGCGCGGTTCCTGGCTGCCGGGAGACTTGATGGGTTTGACGGTGCGATGGCATGGTTCCGCTCGACGCAGGGGGAAGGCGGCGATGGGCCCGTGGGCGCTTGTGGTCGTTGCCGTTTATGGGGTGGACGTTTTGACAGCTTCGGCGGCGGCTCGGACGATCACGGACACGACGTTTCATTTCACGGTTCGTGTTCCGGAGGGTTACATCGATGTGCCATCGGTAGGGGATGGGTTGCATAGCTTTGCGACTTCGGATCCGGCGGACGGGCTTCCGGACGGGACGGTGGTCATTCAGCGGTTGCACGGGACGATCGGCCAGGAGCACATGAGCCTGGAATCGACGGGGCTTGCCGACGCCCACTTTTTGCCGGGCAAGTGGAAGACGTACGATATCGATGTGGTGGCGGCGCACATCCGCCAGGGCGACATCCGGCTGTCGTTGGTCGGGGCGCAGATACCGCTGAAGCATGAGGCGATCCAGGTGATGGTGTTGGTTCCCGCGGCGCGGGAGGCCGAGGCGCCGGGCATTTTGCAGACGTTTCTGGCGGGGCTCGAGGGGGAGTCCAATTGGGACAGCGCTGCGGCGGCTCCGCTCATGGAAGCGGAAAGAGGCGAGCGGGTGGGAAGGGGGCTGGGCACGATGGTCGGCATCGTGGGGGCGCTGGGGATTCTCGGCGTGCTGTTGTATGTGTGGTACGCCGGGAACCGAAAGCCCCGTGGCCGGTGAAATAGCGGGGCCAGGTGGGTGTCAGGGGGTGAGGGGTTCGAGGGTGAGTTTGCGGAGTTCGAAGGCGGCGCCTTCGGATTGGAGGGCGATCTGGCCGCTGGTGAGGGTGGTGGTGGTGAGGTGGGACATTTCGGTGCCGTTGACGGTGATGGTGACGGTGTTTTGGTTGCAGGTGACCTGGAAGGTGTTCCATTCGCCGACGGGTTTCTCGGCGGAGGGCGTGGTCATGATGAGGCCGTTGCGTTGGGTGAAGGGTTCGACGATTTTGGCGCCGGACCAGATCCAGAAGTCGCCCTGGTGGGAGTGAGCGCCTTGGCATTCGATGCAGGTGGGCCAGACTTTGTCGGGGGTGGTGCCGGCGGGCGTGGGGTTGATGTGGACGAGGACGCCGGTGTTGCCGGGCCTGGTGAAGCGCCATTCGGCGGTGAGTTTGTAGTTGGTGTAGGAGGCTTCGGTGCGGAGGTAGCCGTTGGGGCGGCCGGTGCAGGTGAGGAGGCCGTCGTGGATGGACCAGACTTTTTCGGGCGGGGTGGCGGGCTGGGTGGTGGGGTTGGGGAGGACGGAGACCCAGCCGGTGAAATCTTTGCCGTTGAACAGGTCGGTTTTGGCGGTGGGGGTGATGGGGGCGGGGAGGGTGGTGGGGGCGGCGGCGGCGGTTGGGGCGGGGGAAGTGGTGGGGGTTGGTGCGGCGGCGAGGAGGAGGAGCAGGGTGAGGGGGAGGGATTTTTTCATGGCGGCTCGCTTGCAGATGTGTGGGTGAGGGGATTGTCGGCGGAACGATGTGGATGTGCAAAGTAGGAACGACGGCGCGGCGTGGCAAGCCCGCTTGGGGGCGGTCTTGAGGACAGGCACGTCCAGCGAGCGTGGTGGTCAACCCGTCCGCGCTGGCGTTGTTGGTCTAACAGGTTCAACGTAACCTGCTTGCCAAATAATGCGCCATTTGCCAGACGAATGGCATCGTTCATTTGGCGGTGATGGCTGCTTCCGCGGTCGCAAGGCCATCGGAAGTGGCGTGTACCGTGATTTCGCCATTTTGGCCGGGCTTGGCGCGGACAATAACCAGGCACAGGCCATTAAAGGCATTCATTTCCTTAGACTTGAATGACACGAGGCTCATCGGGTCGCCATTGTCGACGGCGATGATTTCGCCGGGGCCGGAAATATCGAACTTGAGCGGGTTATGGGTCCTTGGAACCATGGCCCCGGTGCTGTCGTCGATGGAAACGGTCACGAAGCAAAGGTCCTTACCGTCGGCGGCGATGGTGGCGCGGTCGGGCTTGAGCGAAAGCTTACTTGCGGGGCCGGTCGTCTTCATGGTAGCCGTGGCCCATTCCTTTCCGTCCTTGTAAGTGACAACTTTCAGCTCGCCGGGCTCATAGACGGTCTCATCCCAGATCAGCTTGTAGGTATCGATTTTGTAGATTCCTGGCGTGTTGCCCTGGCTGGCCTTGAGCGTAACGAGGCCTCTTTCATTTTTCTTGCGCCGGCCCAGAGACTTTCCGTTCAGAAACAACTCCCCCTCATCGCCGGTGGTGTAAACAAAAACCGGGGTGACCTGGCCGACACGTTCCGGCCAGTTCCAGTGCGGCAGGATATGCGCCATGGGCATATCGGGGCGCCAGCGGGATTGATAGAGGTAATAACGATCCTTGGGGAAGCCGGCCAGATCGATGATGCCGAAATAGGAGCTGCGTGCCTTGATGTTGGCGGCAGGGGCGTCGGGGCCCTGAAGGAGCCTGCGTTTGGGCTCGCCAAGGTAGTCGAATCCGGTCCAGACAAATTCGCCATGGGCGATGCCGGAGTTGTCCTGGGCCAGCCATTCCCAGTCTGGCGGGGTGGTGCCGCCGGGGACATAGAGGTCATAGGAACTCATGTACAGCCCGTCGGCGGTGGCTCCCTCGTCCTTTTTATAGAACACATCCATTGGGGGGAAGGCATATTCGCCACGGGTGCTTCCAGCCGAGGCACTTTCGGAACTGAAGACCATCTTGTTCGGATTGGCCGCGTGGAACTCGCTGTACATCTTAAAATTGTCGGAGCGGTCGCGCAGGTAGTTGTAGCCGAAGGCATCCATGATGTTCTGATAGCCGTTAAAGCCCGAGTTATAGCTGTTGCGCCCGGAGGTCACGGCACGGGTCGGATCTTCTTCGTGGCAAAAGCCGGCCAGACGCTTTGCCTGGACCTGTCCCGTCGGCGAGTCTGCCCCCGGCACCTCGTTGCCGATGCTCCACATGATCACGCTCGGATGGTTGCGATCACGGCGGAGGAATGCCCGCATATCCTTTTCCGACCAATCGGGGAAAAGCAGGTGGTAGTCGTCCGCGGATTTGCCTCCCGTCCAGATATCCGTCAGCTCATCGAGCACCATGAATCCCATCTTGTCGCAGAGATCAAGCAGTTCCGGGGCCGGAGGGTTGTGCGTCGTGCGGAACGCGTTGGCCCCCATGTCATGGAGAGTTTCCAGTTGCCGCTGGATGGCGCGGACGTTGACTGCCATGCCAAGCGATCCCAGGTCGGAGTGTCCGCACACGCCCTGGATCCGGGTTTCCCTGCCGTTGACCAGCAGGCCCTTGACGGGATCGTAGACCAGGGAACGGATGCCGAAGGGGGTTTCGTAGCTGTCCACAACGCTGCCGTTCTGTTCGACAGTGGTCACGGCGACATAGCGGTTGGGACTGGCGGGGCTCCAGAGCTTCGGCGAGGCGACGGTGGCCTTTGCCTCTGCGGTCTGGTTCTTGCCCGCCGGAATAGAAATGGTTCGCGCATCGAAGGTGGCCACGGCGGGGCCTGTCCGCTTGTCGTCCATGTCGATGGGGAATATCTCGGTCTTGAGCGTGACGGACACGTCGGCTTTGGAGTTGTTATCGAGTGTCGCCTTCAGATTCACGGTGGCCGAGGCATCGTTCACCTCCGGGGTGGTGATATACGTCCCCCACTGTCCGATGTGGACCGGCTGCGTCTTGACCAGCCACACATTGCGGTAAAGTCCCGCCCCGGGATACCAGCGCGAAGCGGCGGCGGGATTGTCCAGCCGGACAGAGAGCACGTTATCGGCGCCGGGTTTGAGGTAGGGGGTGAGGTCCACGCGAAAAGAGGAATATCCATAGCCCCATCCTCCGGCATACTGGCCGTTGCACCAGATGTTGGGATAGGACATCGCGCCGTCGACATCGAGGTAGATTTGCTTGCCGGCGTCGGACGCGGGAATCCGAAGGTGCTTGCGATACCAGGCTACGCCGGCAAAGGGCAGCTTGCCGGTTTCGCCGTTGCCGTTGGGGTCGAAGGGCCCTTCGATAGCCCAGTCGTGAGGGAGATTCACCTGGAGCCAGGCGCTGTCATTGAAGTCGGTTTTGACGCAGGGGACATCATCGCCGAGATTGCCTGCCGGGCGCGGATGCCGATTCGCCGGGTCTGGGATAAGTTCCTCGCCATTGGACATCATCCAGTCCTTGATCCTGGCGTAGGAGAGCGGGTCGGCGTTTGGGGCGATGGCGTTCACGGTGGGAGAGTCGCCGCGTCCGCGGCCACTGGCCGGCGCGGGGTTGGTGGCACCCAGGGCGCCGCGTCCGCGACCGCCGACGAAGCCTGGGCCAACGACGGCGCCGGTGTCCTTGTTGAATCGCCAGTCTCCGTCAATCGAAATGCGTTCCCGGGGGGCGGCTTGTGCCCACACGGACTGTGCCCACAGCAGGATCGCAAGCGCCATCAGGGACCTGCTGCCGCCGGTTCGACGGGTACGCTGAA
>JBEHXY010000176.1:0-7907 GCA_048498455.1 Planctomycetota bacterium
GAATACTTCAGGTGCGTTCCGTCGATGACGTAGACCGCGCCGCTTCCGACCACGCGGGCCACGCGCCCGTTCTGCACCACCAGCGCCGTGTCCTCATCGATCCCGATGCCCAGGTTGTAGGGATTCTGCGCGACGGCCCCCAGCAGCCGTCCGAGGCGGCCCCGTTCGGCGAAGTGCGAATCGACGATCACCCCCTTGAGCAGCCCCAGCCCCGGCGCCATGCCGAGCGTCGACATGGAGACCCGCAGCGAACCCTCGTTCTGGCCGGAAATGAGCATGGTCTCCGGCACGGCGGCCGCGCCTGCCGAGGTGCCGGCAATCACCGTCCCCTTCCCGTGGAGTTCGAGCATGTGGGCAAACAGCGGCGTGCCGCCGAGCTGCGAGGTGAGCCGCAACTGATCGCCGCCCGTGAAGAAGATCACCCCGGCGTCGTCGAGCTTCCTGATGATCGCGGGATCATGGGCCTGGTCGCGCTCGCGGATGTCCAGCACGTCCACGTGGCCCACGCCCATCTGCTTGAACACCCGCTTGTAATCCTCGGCGATTTCCTGGGGGATGGTGGTGGCGGCCGTGACGATCAACAGTCGCTTCTTGCCCTTGCCCAACGGGCGGACGACTTCCTGGAGGATGACGCGCTCGCCCTCCTTCTCTTCGTGCCCCCCGATGATGATCAGCGTGCCCGAGCGTTTGGTCATGAGAGATTCTCCGGCGCGAGGCGGCCATCACACAGCAACACCACCCCGCGCGCAATCACGTGGACCAGTTCAAAGGTCGATTTGCGGATCACGAGCAGGTCGGCATCCTTGCCGATGGCGATGGCGCCCTTGCAGGAGAGCTTGAGGGCCGCGGCGGGGTTGAGGGTGAAGAAGCGCAGCGCGAGTTCCAGCGGAATTTTTTCCGAGAGGGCGGCGAGCGTCGTGAGCAGCAGCGCCGGATCGCCGCCGGGCGTGTGGCCATCGGAGGAGCAGGTGAGCCGCTGCACGGTTCCGCCGTGATCCAGGAACGCCACGAGGTGGGCAGCCGTTTCACGTTCGATGACATCGGTGTCGACGAAGCAACCGCGTTCCGCCAGGGCTGCCGCCTGCTGCAGGAGCTGGGGATTTCGCGTGATGTGCGTGGGGTAAAGGGAGGCGGGCAGGCAATCGGTCTTGTCGAGCAGTTCGAACAGCGGCTGCATACCCCGCGGGCCATCGCCGAGGTGAAAATGCGTCACGCCCGCTTTGCCGGAGGTGATGCCCCCGAGATGCGCTTCGCCCACCACGCGGGCCAGGTCCGCCAGCGTCGGATGGGTCGATCGCGGATCGCTGATCGCCACTTCTCCCACGCCGATCACCTTGTCGATCAGGACTAGATCGTTGGCGATCGATCCGGTCAGCGTCGGCCCGGGCAATGCCATGGCGCCGGTGTACATCCATGCGGAGAGGCCGCGCGCCTCGAGCTCGCGGACCTTTCCCAGCAGGCCGGTGAGGGTGCGCGTGGTGCCGTCCGATCCCAGCACGCCGACGATGGTGGTGATCCCCGCGCGCACGATGGCGTCCCCGGTCATTTCCGGCTGGCGCGAACGCGGGCCCTGCTCGCCCCCGGCGCCGATCAGATGGGCATGGGGATCGATGATTCCCGGCACGATCCAGCAGTCCGAGGCGTCGAGCGTGGTCAGGGGCACATCCAGCCGGGCAAGATCCTTGAAGCGAATCGCCGCGCCATCGGAGCCTGTGTGAGCAATACGCCCTCCCACCGCGAGCAATGGGCCGGCGCCCGCGGGCTCCGGTGCGAGGATGTCGCCATGTTCAATGAGCAGCAGCATGGCCGTCATCCCTGCGCGGTGTATTCGGCCACGGGATGTTCGCAGTGCTCATCCTCGCCGGTCCTGCTGTTGAGCGACTGCAGCGTCGCCAGCGCCTCGTCGACGATGTCGGCGATGACGACCAGGCGGTCGCCGGGATTCACCAGTTGCCAGGCGCGCTGGATCGCGGCGCGCTGGTCGTTGAGGATTTCCGTCGGGACCCCCTGGGGCACCATGGGCCGCAGGAGGTTCGGCACTTCATCCACCTTGCGGCCGCGCCGGTCCTCGAGGTCGTGGAGCAATACCAGGTGGGCAAAGGCCCCGGCGCGCCGCATGGTGTCACGTAAGTCGTCATCGCGCCGATCGCCGGGCAGCCCGAGCACCAGGACCGTGCGCCTGTTCCCCAGCGCCTCGAGCGCCTGCGCCAGGGCGTCCATCGCCGCGGGGTTGTGCCCGTAGTCGAGCACCACCTGCTTCGCGGCCAGGTCCAGCACGTTGAATCGCCCCGGCACGATCGCCGCATCGGTTTTGAAGGTGGCCAGCGCCCGCACGATGATCGCCGGGTTCAAGCCCGTGGCCCAGGCGGCCGCGGTGGCGGCCAGCGCGTTTTGCACCTGGAAGCGGATTTTACCGCCGGCGGTGAACCCGATCCGGTCGAATTCGACCAGCGAGGTGGTCGTGTCGTTGCTGCGCAGCACAATCGCGTTGTCCTGCACGTAGACCGCTGCCCCGCGATCGGCGATGTGCGCCGTCAAAATCGGGTTTTTGGGGTTCGTGCTGAAATAGACCACCTTGCCGCTGCAGGCCGCCGCCATCTCCGCCACCAGCGGATCATCGGCGTTGAGCACGCCGTGGCCCTCTTTCGCCACGGCCTCGATGACCACCTGCTTCACGCGTGCCAATTCCTCCAGCGTGTTCACGCCGCCGATGCCCAGGTGATCGGCGGAAATGTTCGTGACCACGCCCACCGAGCAGGCATCAAACGCGAGGCCTTCGCGCAGAATGCCGCCACGCGCGGTCTCCAGCACCGCCACCTCGACCCGCGGATGGAGCAGGATTGCCTCCGCGCTGCGCGGGCCGCTGCAGTCACCCTCCATGATGCGGTCCTTGCCGATGTAGGTGCCCTCTGTCGAGGTCATGCCCACCATCTTTTTCGCGGTCTGGAACATGTGCGCGATCAGCCGCGTCACCGTCGTTTTGCCATTGGTCCCGGTCACCGCGATGATCGGAATCCGCCCGGTGGCGCCATCGGGGTACAGCATGTCCACGATCGGACGCCCCACATCGCGGGGCATGCCGGAGGTCGGCGAAAGGTGCATTCGCAGGCCGGGCGCCGCGTTCACCTCGACGATCGCCCCACCCTGCTCGCGCAGCGGCCTGCGGATGTCTCCGCAGAGCACGTCGATCCCGGCCACGTCCAGCGCCAGGATCTGCGCCGCCAGCTCTGCGAGCTGCGCGTTGTGCGGATGGACCTCGTCGGTCACATCCGTTGCCGTGCCGCCGGTCGACAAGTTCGCGTTGGTCCGCAGCCGCACGGTGTGGCCCCGCGCCGGGATGCTGCTCCGGGTCATGCCCTGCTGCTTGAGGACCAGGTCCGCCGCATCGTTGAGCGTGATGTGGGTCAGGTGGCTGGAATGTCCGGGCCGCCGCCGGGGATCCTTGTTCACCTCCGCGACCAGTTCCTCCACGTTGTGCACGCCATCGCCTGTCACCGAGGCCGGATCGCGCCGCGCCGCGGCCGCCATTTTTCCGTTGATCACCAGCAGCCGGAAGTCGTGGCCCTGCACGTGCCGCTCCACCAGCACCCGCCCGAACTCCGCCGCCAGCGCATGAGCCGCACGCACGTCGGCCTCCGTCGTAAGGTGCACCGATACCCCCTTGCCCTGGTTCCCATCCTCCGGCTTGATCACCACCGGCATGCCGATTTCCTGCGCCGCGGCCCAGGCTTCGTCCGCAGACCGGACCGTGCGGCCCTCGGGCACCGGCACGCCGACGGCCCGCAGCATGTGGTTCGTCAGCGGCTTTTCCTGGCACAGTTCCACGGCGATCGCCGAGGTCCGCGACGTCTCCGAGGCGATGATCCGCTTCTGGTGAATGCCGTATCCCAACTGCACCAGCGACCCGACGGGCATCAGCCGCAGCACCGGGATGTTCATCCGCCGCGCCGCCTTCACCACTGCCCCCGTCGATGGCCCAAGCCGGTATTCGTCCGCAATTTCCAGCAGCTTTTCCGTCTCCGCGTGGTAGTCAAACGGCTCCCCATGCATCGCCGCCAGCACCCCGCGCAGGGCCGTGTGAAACGCCGCCTTCACCGGCTCGGGTTCCCGGTAGGACACGATCACCTGGTAAATCCCCGGGGCTCCCGTTCCCCGCGCGCGGCCGAAGGTCACATCAAAGCCCATCCGGTTCTGGAGTTCCAGGGTCACGTGCTCCACGATGTGCGGCAGATAGGTCCCGCGCCGCAACCGTTCAATGAATCCCCCGGGCTTCCCCACCGAACATCCATGTTCCTTCAGTCCCGGCAGCCACTCCACGAGGCGCTCGATGAAACCGGGGAACGCGGAGGAGGGGCGATCCTCATAGGGCCCGATATCCATTTCCACGCGCATGACCGGCATGTACGCATACAAATTGTTGTTGCGCAGCAACCGCATCTCCCGCACACTCACGCCGTGGGTATCCATCGCTGTTTCCTCGCTGCTGCTGACCAGAGCCTCACCGGGGGCAACGGTCATCTCTTTTCCGCCGATGCCATCCTGCCTTCGGCCGCCGTGCGCATAAACAAAGGCCATGCAGAACGCAGCCGCAAGCGCCCGAACGACTTGTGAACAAGCCGCGGCGTTGGAAATACCGATAAAAAGCAGCACTCCCGCCCCTGGCGAAGGATTCCCTTCGCCAGTTCCCGCCGCCAGGCGAACCCTTCCGTCATGACGTCCACGCAAAATGTCGAGTGCGCATGGCGCAAAAAGAAAGGCTCGTCACCGAGCCTTCTTTCGCGTTCATGCGATGCAGTGCCTTTTTACAGCAGCACGTTCAGCCGGCTCTCCCGCGCATCGTACGGTTCGATCACCAGCTGGTCCCCCGCCAGCGTCGGATCCGCCGTGATGTTGATCCGCTTGCCGGTCTTGTCTTCCAGCTCCACCAGTGCCTTGCGCTTGCGGTTGAGAAGGAACGTCGCCACCGTTGGATACGCACGCACTTCCAGCCGCGAAACGTCCGGCCGGGTCGCACCCGCCGCCAGCCGCCGCATTACGTCGAGGCTCACGCTCTCAGGTGTTTTGATCAGCGCGCTGCCATGGCAGTGCGGACAGTCCATGTAAATGCTGCGCTTCAGCGATGGCCGCACGCGCTGCCGCGTCATCTCGATCATGCAGAACTGGCTCATGCGCAGGACCTTCGTCCGCGCCCGGTCGTTCTCCATCTCTTCGCGCAGCAGCCGCTCGATTTCGCGCTTGTGCCGCTCTTCGCGCATGTCGATGAAGTCGATCACGATCACGCCGCCCAGGTCGCGCAGCCGCAGTTGCCGCACCACTTCCTTGAGCGCTTCCTTGTTCATGTTGAACGCCGTGAGCTCCGCGTCGCGCTGGTCGCGATAACGTCCGGAGTTCACATCGATCGCCACCAGTGCTTCCGTCGAGTCGATCACCAGCGACCCGCCGTTGTTCAGTTCCACGCGCCGCGAGTTGATCTTCTCAATCTCGCGCTCCACGCCGAATTTCTGATACAGCGGCATCGTCCCGGTATACAGCTCCACGATCCCCGCCGATCGCGGATCGACGATGGAGAGGAAGTCCCGGATGCGGCTCGCCACCTGCTCGTTGTCCACGATGATCCGGTCGATCTGGTCGTTGAACACGTCGCGGATGGTGCGGATCACCAGGTCTGATTCCTGGTAAAGCTCCACCGGCGCCTTGTGGTTGCGAATGCGGTTGGCGATGACCTTCCACATGCGCACCAGGTAATTCAAATCGCCCTGCAGTTCCTTCTTCGAAACATCCGTACCGGCGGTGCGGATGATGAAGCCCAGGTTCCGCGGCGGATTCAGCTCCTGGAGCGTCCGCTTCAGCTCGCGCCGCTGGTCGAGATCCTCGATCTTCCGCGACACGCCCAGCGCCGACATCCCCGGCATCATCACCAGGTAGCGCCCGGGGCAGCTCACGTACGTCGTGAGCGTCGGGCCCTTCGTGCCGATGCCTTCCTTGGTCACCTGCACGATGATTTCCTGCCCGCGCCGCAGGCACTGCTGGATCGGCGGACGTTCCCGCCGCGGCGTCTTGCGGCCGACTTTCTCCATCGGCTTCATGTGCCCGTCATCCACATCCCCCATATCCGGCCCGCCTTCGTACGCGCCGAATTCCTCCTCCTCCTCGTCATCGAACTCTGCGTTGTATGCGGTGCCAAAGTCCGCCGGCTCATCTTCCGGCGAGGCCCCTTCCTCTTCCGCGGTGTCTTCCGAGGCCCCCACGGCTTCTTCCGCCGCGTGCGTCACCGTCTCACCGGAGGGCACCGCAACGCCGTTGCCCTTCTCGTCGCCTTCGCCCTCGGGTGAAGCCGCTTCGTCCGAAGCTGCGTTCTCTGGAGAACCCGCCGGCGTCGCCTGCGCGCCTTCGGCGGCAAACTCGCTGGTGCGTTCCGCGATGTGCGCCGCCATCGCCCCTTCCGTCGCCGCGTCACTCACGGCCTCCGTCGGCGCCGTCACCGGGGCTTCATATCCGACCGCGGGCGAATCGCTCGACACCGCATGCGGCATCGTCGAACCCTCCGGCGTCTCCACCGGCGAATGCTCGACCTGCCCGCCGGATTCTCCGCCATTGCGCGCCTGCGGAGGCGGCTGGAAACCGGCGCCGGGAGCAACCGCCGGCGCCTGGGGTGCGGCCGGCTGTGGACGCGGCGACTGACGCCGCTGCTGCGGCATCCGCGGCTGATGCTTCTTCGGGAAATACTGCGGATGCAGATCCGAGATATGCAAAAACCCGTTCTTGCCGATGCCGAAGTCGATGAACGCCGCCTGGATCGACGGCTCCACGTTCGTCACGCGGCCCTTGTAAATGTTGCCGATGTGCGATTCCGTGCTCGAACGCTCCATGTACAGCTCTTCGAGCTGCCCGCGCCGAATCACCGCGATTCGCACCTCTTCCCCCTCGACCACGTTGATAAGCATGTCGCGCCCGGTCGGCTCGCGCCGCTTCGCCGGCGCCGACAAACTCTCGTCAATCTCAATGTCTTCGGAAAACGGCGCCAGCAGCGACGTATCCGCCACCGCCGATTGCAGCGCAGCCGTCGGATTCGCCAGCACATCGCCCTGCGACACCGGCTGCGGCGGCAACTGCACCGTCTCGGCCTGGGTCGTCACCGGCGCTTCCGCCACTGCCCCATTCTCCGCCGGCAGCTCCTCCGCCGGCGCTCCCTGGCGCTGCGGCGAACCCTGGCGTTGCGGCTGCGGACCCTGACCATGCGCCGGCCGCTGCTGCGGACCATGACGCCCCGTCTGACCGCCGCGCGGCTGCTGTTGTCCGCCCTGCCGATGGCCCTGCTGACCCCCCTGCCCGCCGCGCTGGTCGTGACGCTGACCGCCCCGGCCCTGCTGCGGATGACCCTGGCGATGCTGCGGCGCACGTCCGCCCGCTGGCTGTCCCGGCTGCTGTTCCAGCGGCGGCCCGGGCGTAAACGCCGACTCCGGACCGCGCGGCTGCGCTGGTGTGGCCGGACCTGTCCGCTCCGGACGTTCCGGCGACCGTTCGCCCCCCTGCTGCTCCACCTGCCCGCCCTGTTCCGCTGTTGGCTGCGGCTGCTCCGCCGAGCCCGGGGGCTGCAGCGACGGCGCACCGACCTGCTCGCCCGGCGCGGGCGGCGTGAACGGACGCGGCGGCCGGAATCCCGACGGCCGGAAATGATGCCGCGACGTCCCCTTCGAAAAACTCATCCGCCCCGGAGCCGATGGCAGCCGCACCACGGCCGGCCGCATGCCCACGCGCGGCGGCGCGGGCGTGAAGCCCGGCTGCCCCGGACCCGGCTGCTGTCCACCCGCGGCCTCACCCGTTTCCGTTTGCTGGCCGCCCTGGTCCCCGCCGCCCTGTTCGCCCTGCGGCGCCGATTGCGGCTCTGCCGGTTGCTCCGCCTGCGG
>JBEHXY010000177.1:0-7905 GCA_048498455.1 Planctomycetota bacterium
GGGAGGGTCCGAGAAGGGGTTGTGGGGAGGAATGTCTTGCCCCGGAAGGATTCGAGGGTAGGTTTTTTCCACCAGGGATGATCGGTGGTCGAGAGGAAGTGCGCATGCGTTGGTTTGTTGCGGCGACAGTGGCGGTGGCGGCGGGGATCGGGATCGAGGGCGGCGCAGCGCGGGCGTTCACGATTACACCGACATTTTATGATGGGGCGGGGCAGACGTGGAACTCGTTGGAGAAGCAGGTGGTGGGGGCGGCGATTGATTCGTGGACGAGCCGGCTGGCGCTGCCGGGTCCGGTGCAGAACGTGAACATTGGGTTTGAGTTTGTGCATGGGAATGGAGAGCTGGCGTCGTGGACGGGGACGCCGGTGTCATCGCCGACGGGATCGAATCCGACGACGCCGGGGATCAACCACGTGGTGGACATCAACGTGGATCTGATGGATTCGGCGCAGCCTTATTACATGGCGTTCACGCTGGGGAATGTGGCGCAGAACAACTGGGATGCGCTGTCGGTGATCCGGCACGAGCTGGGGCATGCGCTGGGATTCACGACGCTGTACACGGATGGGAACGGGGACAGCCTGTGGCAGAAGCATGTGACGATTTCGGGGACGGATGCGACGTTTGATGCGGGGGGGCTGAACCTGTCGCTGGATGGCTCCGGGGACGTGGTGCACTTCAATGGGCAGGGACCGATCTCGTCGGATGTGATGTCGGCGTTTCTGCCGAACGGGGTGCGTCGGGAGGTGAGTGCGACGGATGTGCAGGCGTTGTCGCTGGTGTATGGGTATGCGGCGGTGCCGGAGCCGGGGACGGTGGTGGTGCTTGGGCTGGGGCTTCTCGGATTGGCAGGGCGGCGGCGGCGGGGGAGTTGGTAATTGGTGATTGGTAATTGGGTCTTTGGGGGGTCGAATAACGGGCGCGCGATGCGCGCCTTGGTGGGGGGCAGCTCTTCACGTGTGCGCTGCGAATCCTGAGTTGCCAATTACCAATTACCGGTGATCAGTGGGGGCGCCAGTGGTCTTTTTGTTTTTTTTGCAGCTGGGCGCTGGCGCGTTTGTCGAGTTTTTTTTGTTTGCGGTCGGCGATGCGGTTTTCGCGCTGCGCCATGGCGGTGACTTCGCGGTGGAGTTTGAGGTAAGACTCGAGGCGGGCGGGGTCGAGGGTGCCGGCGTCGAGGGCGGCCTTAATGGCGCAGCCGGGTTCGGTGGCGTGCTGGCAATTGGAGAATTTGCAGGCAGCGGCGAGGGCGTCGATGTCGGAGAAGGTGGCGATGAGGGCGTCGTTGGCTTCACCGAGGGCGAGGCCGCGGAGGCCGGGGGTATCGATGAGGAGGCCGCCGGTGGGGGTTTTGACGAGGTGGCGGAAGGTGGTGCAGTGGCGTCCCTTGTCGTCGAAGTCGCGGATTTCCATCATGTCCTGGATGTCGGCGTCGGCGAGGGTGTTGACGAGGGTGGACTTGCCGATGCCTGAGCTGCCGAGGATGACGGCGGTGGTTCCGGGGGTGAGGCGTGCGCGGACGGCGTCGAGGCCCTGTCCGGTGACGACGGAGACGATGTGGATGGGGGCGCCGGCGGCGATGGGGGTGACTTCGTCGAGGAAGGGCTGGGGGTCGTCGCAGAGGTCGGCCTTGGTGAGGAGTATGAGGGGCTGGGCGCCGGATTCGCGGGCGAGGGTGAGGTAGCGTTCGAGGCGGCGGAGGTTGAAGTTTTCGTTGAGGGAGGAGCCGAGGAAGGCGATGTCGACGTTGGTGGCGAGGATTTGTTCGTCGGCGTTGAGGCGTCGGATGAGGGTAGTTTTTCGGGGGAGGATGCGGGTGATCTGGGAGGGGCCGTTGATTTGATGAGGGGAGCGGGGGCGGAGGAGGACCCAGTCACCGACGGCGGGGAAGTCGGCGCGGACGGCGCCGTGGTGTCGGAGTTTGCCGGAGATTTCGGCCCAGCGTTTTCCGGATTTGTCCTGGACGCGGTAGGCCTCTTTGTGTTCCTGGACGACGCGGGCGGCGTTGTCGGGGGATTCGTCGGGGGCGAGGGCGGCGGCGAAGAAAGGGGACCAGCCGAAGGTTTCGAGATTGTCAGGCATGGGTGCACGGGGGAATGACGAATGACGAAGCACGAATGACGAAGGAAATCTGAATTACGAATGGTCGAAGGAGGAAAGGGGCTGTTTTCATTGGGGGAATTGTAGCAGGAAA
The DNA here is from genome assembly GCA_048498455.1 of Planctomycetota bacterium. GTDB lineage: Bacteria > Planctomycetota > Phycisphaerae > WQYP01 > WQYP01 > CALCHA01. Next base: position 2,195 of record JBEHXY010000177.1, read on the forward strand.
AGGGTGCGGGCGCGCCGTGGTTCGTGGAGGACGGCGCGCCCGCTGGCGGAGGAGGAAGCATGTGTTTGGGGGGAGCTGTTGGGTCAGGCGACCTTGCGGGGGGTGATGGCGAGGCTGGGGTGGGGGGTGAGGGTGATGGCGTGGTCGGGGGAGTCGGGGACCCAGAGGACTGAGCCGTTGGCGAGGATGCGGGAGTGGAGGCCGCCGGTGGAGGCGTCGAGAACGAAGAAGGCGCAGCGGTGTTTGCCGGGGGGGAGATCGACGATGCGTTCCCAGAGGTCGGGGGCGACCTGGACGAGGGGGTGGGCGGAGGAGTGCCAGTGGTTGAAATCGCCGACGATGGCGACCTGGGCGGCGTTGGGGACGCGGATGCGGACGGTGTAGGGGGTGTAGGTGGTCATGGGGGTCCTCCGGGTTAGCCGCGGCGGAGGGAAATTCCGACGGGCGAAGGATAGCGATCAAATACGAAGGGGGTGTGAGTGCCGTGTGGGGGAGCGGTTAGGCTCGACAACAGCACATTCGCCGGAGCTGGCGGTGGGAGGGATTGCAGAGGCGGGAGGTCATCGGGGGGGTCCTCTTGGGCCTGCGGTGGTGCAGGTCGTCTTATTCTTGACACGGGTATGGGGGGAGGCAAGGGGCGCGGAGACAATGTCCAGTGGAATGGACGAAGGGGTTTGAGGGAGGTGCGGGGCAGCGGACGATCGGGAGGGCTTCGGATAGACTGGCGGGGGTGTTGCTTTGGAGGCGGCGTGTTTGATCGTGTGGTGATTGTCGGGGTGGGGCTGCTGGGGGCATCGCTGGGGCTGGCGCTGAAGGAGCGGGGGTTGGCGCGGCGGGTGGTGGGGGTGGGGCGCGCGGGGTCGAGCTCGCTGGCGGTGGCGCTGGATCGCGGGGCGATCGATGAGGGGCGGGAGGATCTCCGGCTGGCAGTGGCGGCGCCGGAGCCGCAGTTGATCGTGCTGTGTGCGCCGGTGGGGCAGTTTCGGGCATTGTTTGAAGCGCTGCGCGGGAGGCTTGCGGCGGGGACGGTGGTGACCGATGTGGGATCCACGAAGGGGGAGGTGATGGCTTGTGCGCGGGAGGTGCTGGGGGAAGAGAGCGGGCGGTTTGTGGGGTCGCATCCGATGGCGGGGAGCGAGAAGCGCGGGCCGGAGCATGCGCGGGCGGATTTGTTTGAGGGGGCGCTGTGTTTTGTGTGTGCGGGGGAAGGGGGCGAGCGCGAGGCGGGGGCGGTGGAGGCATTGTGGCGGGCGGTGGGAATGCGAACCGTGCGTGCGGAGCCGGCAGCGCATGACCGGTGGGTGGCGGCGGTGTCGCATTTGCCGCACGCGATTGCGTTTTCGCTGATGAGCGCGGCGGGGAAGGAGCCAGCGGCGCTGGAGGCCGCGGCGGGGAGTTTCCTGGACATGACGCGGGTGGCGGGGAGCGACCTGGAAATGTGGACGGACATTTTCATGACCAACGGGGAGGCGGTGGTGGCGGCGGTAGATGGGTTTGCGGAGGAACTGGGGCGGTTGCGGGCAGCGATTGCGGCCGGGGATGGGGGCCAGGTGCGGGCGATCCTGGCGCGCGGTCGAGCCGGGCGGGAGGCGTTTGTGGCGAGCCGTGCGGCGCTGGGGGAGAAGCGGCGGGCGGGTGATCGGGGGCAGGCGTGATTGCGATGACGGTGCTGGTGCAGTTTTACGGGTTGATCGGGGGCTGCCTGCTGTCGATCGTGGTGGCGACGGTGGTGCAGATTCTCTGGACGCGGCGGCAGTTGCGGCGGCGGCAGCAGCGGGGTTTTCCCATGGACGATCGGAAAGGAAGCGGGAACTGATGGCGGGCGCCTATTACATCTGGATCCTGGGGGCGTGTTTCGCGGGGACCGTGGCGGTGATCGGGGTGTTTGTGCTGTTTTTGTGGCTGGGGCATAGGCTGGAGCGGCGGGAGGGGGCGACGCATGGGTTCCTGGAGTTGCCGCGGGAGTTCCGGAAGCAGGAGGGGACGCAAACGGGAGTCGAGGGAGGGCCGAAGGGGGAGACTGGGGACGAGGGCAAAGCGGTGTGAGGGGCGGACGGGGACGGAAGAAAAGCGGCGTAGGGGCATCTTGGTTGTAGTGCTGTCATTTTCTGGAGCTGCGGATGGACAAGATCGGCGCGCTGTTTTACCTGCTGCTGATGGTGATCGGGGGCAATTCTGCCGGGCGCGATGCGCTGGATGCGTTGCCGACGGAGACCTACTGGAAGGGCAAGGGGATCACGCCGAGCGTGGAGGTGTACAAGGGGGTGCTGGCGACGGCGGCGCCGGCGACGCTGGACCAGGATGTGCAGGCGCTCGGGTCGGATGATTTCAAGACGCGCGAGGGGGCGAAGAAGCGGCTGGAGGCGGGGGGCGCGCAGGCGGCGGAGAAGCTGCGGGATTTGAACTCGAAGGATCCGGAAGTGCAGCAGATGGCCGCGGCGATGGCGGCGAAGTATTTGAACGGCGAGTCGTCGCGGGTGCAGCGGTTGATGGCGATCCGGGGGCTGGGGGAGAGCAAGGAGAGGTCGGCGGTGGAGGTGCTGCGGCCGCTGCTGGGGTCGAAGGAGCCGTTTGTGGCGGTGTATGCAGCGCGGGCGCTGGCGCAGATTGGGGGCAAGGCGTGGGTGCCGACGGATCATTCGAAGGAGGTGGCGGGCGACCTGGCGCTGTTGCACAAGGACGCCACGGCGGTCGGGCAGTTCCTGCCACTGGGGCTGGAGCCGATGTCGATCGAGAAGGTGGCGGAATATGCGGCGGCGAGCGGGGAGAGGCGCGGCAGCAGCCTGACGCAGGAAGAAGAGATGAAGCGGCTGCTGGCGTGCCTGGAGCAGGTGGGGGATTTTCGGGTGGACGGGGTGACGGTGGGGGTGAACCTGGAGGGGCCGCAGGGATGGACGGAGGTGGTGGTGCACGGAGAATTTGATGGGCGGCGGGTGGTGGAATTGGTGAGCGGAGAGAAGGTGGGGAAGGTTGCCGGGGTGGACGGGGTAATGCTGGGGAAGGAGGGGGCGCTGTTGTTGCCGTCGGAAGGGCGCCTGGTGGCGGTGATTCCGTTTGGTGGGAATGCGAACCTGGAGGCGGTGGCGGGAGCGTTGCAGCCGGGGAGCGCGGAGGGGCTGGGGCATAATGCAGGGCTGCAGGGGGAGATCCAGAAGGCGGACAAGAGCGGGCCGGCGTGGGCGGTGGGGCGTGTGACGGAGGTGATGAGGAAGGTGCCGGTGTTTGCGGGGGTGGACGTGGTGCGGCTGGCGAGCAAGCCTGCGGCGGGGGGGAAGGTGGCATTTGCGTTTGAAGGTGAGGGGTCGGACGCGGAGAAGATGAAGGCGGCGGCAGAGGCCGTGAACGAAGGCGCGGCGGCAGCGGCCAAGTCGATGGAGCAGGAGGCGACCCGGCTGACGTGGGAGCAGCCGGGGCTGCGGCCGCTGGCGGATTTGACGGCCTCCATGCATGCGACGACCGAGGGAACGAAGGGGACGCTGAAAGGGGAGGCGCCGGTGGAGGTGTCGCAGATGTTTATGATGGGGACGGGGGCACTGACCGCGGAGTTGCAGCGGCAGCAGGAGAGGGCGGGGGCGACGTCTCAGCCTTAGGCAAATGGGGAGCGGCGTTGCTTTGGGGGGAGGCGGGCGGTAGGTTCTGAGCGGCTGTTTGACCGGAGAGATGCGATGGACGCGATGGAACTGGTGATGATGGCGGTGACGTTGCTGGCAGGCGCCAAGGGGGACTTGCTGGACACGATGACCACTGACCAATATTGGCAGTCGAAGAACGTCACCGTGACGGTGGAACAGTTGAAGGAGGATGCGGGGCCGGACAAGCCGCTGGCGGGGGTGGAGGGGCTGGTGAAGGATTTGACGTCGGACGATTTCAAGACACGGGACACAGCGAAGAAGAAGCTGGCGGGGATGGGGCCGGGGGTGGTGGCGGCGCTGCGTCCGGCGGCGGCGTCGAAGGATCCGGAGGTGGCGCAGGTGGCGGGGGGGCTGATCGAACAATTTTCGAAGGCGGGTCATGCGCGGGACATCCGGCGGCTGATGGCGATCCGCACGCTGGGGGAGCGGAAGGAGGCGTCGGCGCTGGGGATGCTGGAGACGATGAAGGGGGAGAAGTCGCCGTTCGTGGCGAGCTATGCGGAGCGTGCGGCGGCGGCGATCGAGGGGAAGTCGGTGGCGACGGTGGATGCCCGGCAGACGATCGCGGCGGATGCGTGGCTGCTGCCGAAGGATTCGGGGATGGTGCTGCAGGGGAAGCGGCTGGGGTGGGACGCGATCAATGTGGCGAGCGTGGCGCAGGGGATGGCGGACAATCCGCTGGAGAAGATGCGGGCGATGCAGATGGGGAACAACGCGCCGGCGGCGCCGGGTAAGGAGGAGCGGGAGAAGAAAGCGACGCAGGAACTGCTGATGGTGGCGGAGCGGGTGGGGGATTTCCGGGTGGATGGGATGACGATCGCGCTGTCGAGCAACTTTGACGGGGACGCGGGCTGGTTCGTGACGGTGATGCATGGGGAGTATGACCCGGAAGCGCTGGCGTCGACGTTCAAGACGCTGGTGGAACGGGGAGGCGACAAGGCGGAGGCGGCGAAGATTGAGGGGGCGGATGCGATCGGGCTGGATGAGGGGATGCTGGTGATGCCTTCGTCGAAGACGCTGGTGATCGTGTACGCGGATGATGCGGGGGAGCGGGCGCGGCAGGCGGAAGCGATCGTGCATGCGGTGAAGACGGGGAAGGGGACGCTGGAGGAGAGCGGGGCGCTGGCGAAGCTGCTGAAGGAAGTGGATCCGCAGGCGGTGGTGTGGGGGGCGGCGGTGGGAATGGAGAGCTTGAAGAAGGAAGCGATGTTTGCGGGATTCGACCGGCTGACGCTGAAGGCGACGGAGGCGGGGAAGAAGCTGACGTTCACGATCACCGGGAGCGGGTCTGATGCGGAGAAGGTAAAGGCGAGCCAGGAGACGCTGGAGGCGGGGGTGAAGTCGACGGTGTCGGAAATGGAGGCGGAGGCGACAGGGCCGGAGAAGGAGGTGCTGCAGCCGATGGTGGACCTGATGAAGTCGTTGAAGACGGAGGTGACGGGGACGTCGGGAACGATGACGGGAGTGGTGCCGGCGGGGGTGGTGGATTCGATGCTGGGGGAGATGGGGTTCATGATGATGATGGAGGAGGGGACGCAGGAGATTCCCGGGGAAGTGCCGATGACCCAGCCGTAGGCGACGGGGGGTGATTGCTTTGGGGATGCGGGACGGCTAGTCTTTGGGGATCGCGATTGGCGGTCCTGCGAATGGCGAGTACTGGCGGCTTCGGGACACCGGGGTTGTCGGCTTTTCTGTGAGTGATGTGCGTGGGGGGCGTGCCGGCTGTCGGGCGGGCGCGGGTGCATGGGCTTGCGGGATTTCTTTCGAGCATGCGGGCCGTCGAATCGCCGTTTTTGAAGCGCGCGAGGAGGCCGTCATGGCAGACAACGAAAAGGCAGCAACCCCGGCCGCCGGGCCCGAGGAGGCGAAGGCCAAGGCGCCGCGGGAGTATCCGCTGCTGCCGGGCTTGGCGGTGGTGAAGACGCCGTACTTCCACATCGTGGGGTATTCGGTGGCGGGGGAGGAGTCGGTGATTCAGATTCCGGAGTTGAATCTGAACTTCGACATTGGGAAGTGTCCGCGGCCGGCATTGACGGCGGATTTCTGTCTGCTCACGCACGGGCATATTGATCACAGCGC
>JBEHXY010000178.1:0-7867 GCA_048498455.1 Planctomycetota bacterium
GGCAAAAACAGCGGGAGCGGCCGTTGAGCCGCTCCCGCATCATTCCAGATTCACTTCAGACTTCAAGCCTGGCCAGCGGCGGCCGGTTCTTCAACACCGGCGGCGACCGGGGCATTCTCCGGCTGCGGCTTCTCGGCCGAAGCCGCTTCCTGTTCGGCCTGCTGCGAGGTCGTGGGCCGACGGCGGCGTTCGCCACGGCGGCCGCCTTCCCGATCCCCTTCGTCCTTTGCGGTCCGCCCCGCCTTGCCTTCGATGATCGCATCGCCGACCTCGCGGAGGATCAGCTCGATCGCCCGCATCGCATCGTCGTTGCCCGGAATCGCGATATCCACTTCATCCGGATCCGAATCGGTGTCGATCAACGCCACCACCGGAATCCCCAGCTTCTTCGCTTCCTTGATCGCGATGCTCTCGCGCTTCACGTCCACGATGAACAGCGCACCGGGCAGCTTGTCCATCGTGCGGATGCCCGACAAGTTCCGCAGAATCTTGCGGTACTCGCGCTTCAGCGAGCTTTCCATCTTCTTCGAGAAGTTCTTGGACACGTCCGCCGACTGCAGGATGCTCTCGAGCTCTTCGAGACGCTGCAACCGCGAGCGGATCGTCCGATAGTTGGTGAGCGTGCCGCCCAGCCAGCGTTCCGCCACATACGGCATTCCCGCCCGCTTGCCCACTTCTTCCACCACCGAGCGTGCCTGCCGCTTCGTGCCGACAAACACCACATCCTTGCCGCCCGCGACCATCCGGTTCAAAAACCGCTTGGCCGCCAGCAGCCCCTTGAGCGTTTCCCGCACATCGATGATGTGGATCAGGTTCCGCTTCCCATAAATGAAGGGCTTCATCTTCGGATTCCACCGGCTCTGCCGATGACCAAAGTGAATGCCCGCATCAATCAGGTCTTTGACCAGCTGAGGATTCGCAGCCATGAGACAACTCCACTTGCTTGCAGCGATCTCGTAAAAGGCTCGCCGGTTGGCGGACAGGAGCAGGATAACCCTGCCTCCACTCGCCCAAAAAGGCCTTCTGTGCATCGCTTGGATCTGAAGACCGGCCTGCTTTCGCAAAGCCCTGCGTCCCCAAATCAGAAAAAATGAACCGCCCTGACAGAATCACTCCTGCCCGGAACGGCTACGCACGGCGAATAACGAATCCTACAATCCCCCCGCTTCCCGGTCAATCTCTTCCCGGCCCCATTTCTCTTCATCACCCCCGCCCCCGGCCTCAGCCCCCGGGAAGGGGTACCGCGTGATCAATGGCCCCGAACCCGCAGCAATTGCCACACATAAACCCCCGCCGCGGGCCCCATCAAGGCAATCCACAGCAGCGCCGACAGGCACCCCGTCACCCGCAGCACGCGTCTCCGCCCACCGTCGCGCCGCGTCCATAGCCAGCACGCCACCGCCACAGCTCCCGCCACGAAGGGGCCCGCGATCCCCGGCCAGCTCCCCTGCACAAAACCCACCAACTCGCGGCACCACGCGGGAACGTCGTTGTCGGGCATGCCACCCACCGCTTCCGACCCCCACAACGCCACCACCCTCAGAAGGGCGTACCAGGCCGCACTCCAGGCGAAGCAGTCCACCAGCCGCATCGCCCCGGTTTGCGATTCAGCGAGCGCCAGTTCCCGGCCCCGCTCCATCAGCGCGAGGACCATCCACCATGCCGTCATGGCGGCTGCCAAGGCGGCCACCAAGGCGCAAAGGGCGATCAGGGTTTGTTGTCCAATGGCGCCGCCCTGCAGAGACACCGCGATCGACAGGAGGCCCGCCAGTGCCGCCACCATGGCGTAGCCCAGCATAAGCACAAGTCCCAGCACGGTTGCCACCGGCGCACCCCGGGCCACCGCGCGCCCCCAGGTCGGCAGCAACAGCGCGCAGCCGGCGCCCAGCACCAGCACGCTTAGAAAATTGATCAGCCTGTCCACCGCGAGGGTCCACCGCCATCCCCACGGAGAGGTTTCCAGCCAGGCAATCACGTTCAGGAGGAGCATGGAGCTCGTGGCCGCGAACCAGGTCGCGGCGGACGCACCCCAGCGCGGCACCAGTTGCCGTTGAGAAACGGCGGTTGGTTCCAGCAAGGCTCCCCGCATCACGCACCTCCGCCCACCGATCATACCACCGACGCCCCACGCCCTTTTTCAAAACGAGCCCACACCTTCTGGCACCAGCATGCCTGGCCAGCCTTCACCCCTGCAACTTCCCGCTATACTCCCCCCCATGTCCGACCCGCCGCCCCCTGCACCCACCCTCCCCTACGCGCCCCAGCCCATTGCCCCCGGTCTCACCCTCCACCGCGCCCCCGCCGGCCTGTCCATCGTCATCACCCCCACGCGCCGCTCACTCCTCCCGCTCCTCATCGCTCCCGCCGTCGCGCTCCTCGTCAGCATCGTCTTGGTAAGCTGGCCCGCGCTCGCCGGCATTCCCCATCCGCCCTTCGGCCCCACCCACTTCCTCATCCCCGCCGGCGTCACCTGCGCCTTTTTCATCGTGTCCCTCCTGCAATCCATCCCCCGCCTCTTCCCCATCACCCTCACCCTCACCCACCGCCACCTCGAACTCCACTGGCGCTCCGCCACCCGCGCCAACATCCTCCAGTGGGAGCGAACCTCCATCCTCGATGTCTCCGGACGACGCGCCCGCATCAACAACAACCTCCTCAAAAAGCGCGGCCTCCTCCTCGCCCGCCGCGATCTCGGCGAAGTCATGATCCTCCACCTTCCCCGCCAACAACTCGACCCCCTCGTCGCCCTCCTTCGCAAATCCCTCGGCCTCCCCTCGCAGCAGCCCGCCGCCCTCTCCCTCCGGGCGCCCCGTGGACTCCGCCTCAAACGCCACTTCCGCGCTCAAACCCTCGTGATCACCCTCCCGCCGCCGCGCCGCTGGCTCTTTATTCTTCCCAGCGCCGCTCTCGCCATCGCCGCGGGTCTCCTCGTCGCCCACTACCTCCACTTCATGAACGGCGACGAAGAAACCGCCTTCCAAACTTTCATCCGCGGGCTCCTCGCCCTGATCGCAGGGGCCTCCACCTGCGCAGCCCTCTCCTACCCCCTGCGCACCTTCCGCTCCACCGCCACCTTCCTCGTCACCCCCACCGCCCTCCGCATCATCGAGACCGGCTTCCGCGCTCCCCTCAACACCCAATGGTCCGTCTCCGACATCCTCTCCATCGCCCCGCTTCCCAACCCCGCACGCCCCGCCCGCTCCGCCCTCCAACTCACCTTCTCCGCCTCCCCGCCCCTCCTCCTTCTCCCCAACCGCCCACGCGCTCACATCGACTTCATCGTCACCCTCCTCACCATCACCCTCAATCCCCGCAGCACCATCAACATCGAAGCCCCTCCATCCCCCGCATCACCCAATCCCTTCACGAGGCCGCCATTAGATCCCCCGTCGTCCTGATCCTCGCCGGCTCGCCCCCACCGACCGCAACAGCAAACAACCCCCTCGCCGGAGGCGCGAACAATTCCGGGAACTCCCCACCGGAACCCGTACGTTACCTAACAAACGCTGCGCGCCGCGCGCCGGGCACCCTCATTCCGAGGTCCCACCATGGCCATCACGATCCCTCAGAATCCCGCCCGTCGAGGCCCAACCCCGTCGTTCTGTCCACATTCCCCACCCGCCGAGCAGTGTGAAAAAACTTTGGCCACCTTGGCCACCTTGCTCCCCCGCCGCCAAAACCCCTTGTCCCCCAACCACTTCGAACAGAATCCAAAAAACAAAGTTTTGGACACCTGGCCAATCCAAAACGGGGCCTTGACAACCCTCATTACCATTTCGGCCCCTTCCCCTACAATAAGGCTCATCCTTCCGGAGTACCCCCCATGCGCATCGCCCTCGCCCAGATCAATCCCACCATCGGCGACATCCCCGGCAACCTCAAAAAGCACCTCGACGCCATCGAGGCAGCCCGCGCCAAAAACGCCCACGTCATCCTCTTCCCCGAACTCTCCATCCTCGGCTATCCCCCCAAGGACCTCCTCCTCAAACCCACCGCCCTCTCCCTCGCCCAGGAAGCTGTCACCAGAATCGCCGCCGCCGCGCAAAACATTACCGCCGTCGTCGGCTACGCAGAAAAAAATCCCGGCTCCGCCGGCCGCCCGCTCCACAACGCCGTCGCCATCGTCTCCAATGGCCAGATCCTCTCCAAACGCTTCAAGTCCCTCCTCCCCACCTACGACGTCTTCGATGAATCCCGCTACTTTGAGCCCGGCCCTGACGTCGAGCTCACCCCGATCGCCGACACCCCCATCGGCATCTCCATCTGCGAAGACCTCTGGAACGATGAGAAATTCCTTGAGCGCCCCCTCTACCACTTCAACCCCATCGCCGCCCTCGCCAACGCCGGCGCCAAGTTCCTCTTCAACATCTCCGCCTCCCCCTTCGTCCTCGGCAAAAACGAATACCGCCACAAACTCTTCGGTCACCAGGCCCGCCGCTGGAACCTCCCCATCGCCTACGTCAACCAGGTCGGCGGCAACGACGAACTGATCTTCGACGGCAACTCCGTCCTCTTCGACGCCCAGGGCAACGTCATCGCCCAGGCCAAGGATTTCCGGGAAGACCTCCTCATCGCCGACCTCCCCGAAGCCAGCGCCGGCCCCATCGCCCACCACGGCCTCCTCGCCGACACCCTCGAAACTCGAAACTCGAAACTCGAAACTCGCAGCGGCATCGCCTCCATCCACGCCGCCCTCACCCTCGGCCTCTGCGATTACACCAAAAAATGCGGCTTCTCCAAGGTCGTCCTCGGCCTCTCCGGCGGCATCGACTCCGCCGTCGTCGCCGCCCTCGCCGCGGAAGCCCTCGGCCCGAAAAACGTCATGGGCGTCGCCCTTCCCTCGCGCTACTCGTCCGACCACTCCAAGTCCGACGCCGCCACGCTCGCCGAGCGCCTCGGCATCGAGTTCCAGACCATCCCCATCGAAGCCCCCCACAAAGGCATGGAGGCCGCGCTGGCGCCGCTGTTCCAAGGCACCACCGAAGGCATCGCCGAGGAAAACATCCAGGCACGCCTCCGCGGAAACATCCTCATGGCCCTCTCCAACAAGTTCGGCCACATGCTCCTCACCACCGGCAATAAATCCGAAGTCGCCGTCGGCTACTGCACCCTCTACGGCGACATGTGCGGCGGCCTCGCGGTCATCTCCGACGTCCCCAAAACGATGGTCTACGACCTCGCCAACCACATCAACGACCACTGGAAAAAGAAGTACAACCTCCCGGAAGGCCCAATCCCGCAGAACACCATCACCAAGCCCCCCTCCGCCGAACTCCGTCCCAACCAGAAGGACCAGGATTCCCTCCCGCCTTACGACATCCTCGACGCCATCATCGAACGCTACGTCGAGCAGGAGCAGCCGGTGAATGTCATCATCGCCGCGGGGTACGAAGAGGCGACCGTGCACCGCGTGATCCGGCTGATTGATCTTTCCGAGTACAAGCGCAAACAAATGCCCCCCGGCCTCAAAGTCACCTCCCGCGCCTTCGGTTTCGGCCGCCGCATGCCCATCGCCCAGCGCTTTGATCCCAAGCTTCTCCACCTGCCCTGACGGATATTTCCCCCGGGAGCATCCATGCCCCTTCGCTGTCCAGCCTGTCAGACCCCCACCTTCGAGCCCACTCACGTCCAGGGCGGTCCGGAGGCGCATATCTGCACCTCCTGCCACGCCCTCTGGATTCCCCTCAACCGCTACTTCGCCTTCCTCTCAGGCCTTCCCGCATCCCTCGATTCCTGCCCCGGCCCCGCCTCCCCGCAAACCCCCTCCGACCTCGGCGCCGATTCGCCGGCGCTCAAGCTCTGTCCCGCCTGCAACAAATTCATGCGCTATTACCCCGTCGGCCACGGCCTCGCCTTCGGCATCGATCGCTGCGGCTCCTGCGGCGGCTTCTTCCTCAACGCCCTCGAATGGGACGCCCTCCTGGCCAAAGGTCTTCACACGAAGCTGCACTTCATCCCCTCCGATGCCTGGCAGGCCGACGTCTCGCGCCATGCCAAGGCCGCCCACGATGCCGACGCCCTCACCAAGCGCCTCGGCCCCACCGATGCCGCCGAGCTGCACCGGATCACCGCTTGGATCGCCAGCCATCCGCATCGCGATCTGCTGCTGGCGCATCTCCGTCACCACCTCCATCTTCCGACCCATTGAACGACCCTCTCACGGAAAGGTCCTTATGAAGCGATTGCTCCTGCCGCTGCTGTCCCTCACCCTGCTGGCCCAGACGCAGCCCGCCACCACGCCGGCCCATGGCCCCGCGCCTGCCGCCAGCTTCCCCGCCGATGCCCCGCCACCCATCATCCGCGACAAGTTCACCGCCGACCCGGACATCCGCGTCTTCGGCGATACCTACTACGTCTATCCCACCGTCGACAAGGACAACTGGCAGACCACCGAGTTCAACGTCTGGTCGTCGAAGGATCTGATTCACTGGAAAGACGAAGGCACGATCCTGAACCTCGCCGGCGGCGACGTCTCCTGGGCCCACATCCGCGCCTGGGCCCCCGGCGCCGCCACCCGCAACGGCAAGTTCTACCTCTACTTCTGCGGCGAACAGAAGATCGGCGTCGCCGTCGCCGACAAACCCACCGGACCCTTCAAAGACGCCCTCGGCAAACCGCTCGTCGAACCCGGCAACCCCCCCGGCCTCCGCGGCCAGCAGATCGACCCCTGCCCCTTCATCGACGAGGTCGCCGGCAAGGAACCCCAGGCCTACCTCTATTGGGGCAACACCACCCTCTACGTCCGCAAGCTCGCCCCCGACATGACCTCCTTCGACGGCGACCTGCAGCGCATCACCCCCACCGTCCCCGGCTCGCGCTTCAACGAGGGCGTCTTCGTCTTTAAACGCAAAGGCACCTACTACTTCACCTGGTCGGAAAACGATGCCCGCTCCGTCGACTACCGCGTCGCCTACGGCACCTCCGATTCCCCCACCGGCCCCATCAAGGTCGCGCAAGACCGCATCATCCTCTCCAAGTCCGGCTCCGTCGTCGGCACCGGCCACCACTCCATCCTCAACATCCCCGGCACCGACCGCTGGTACATCGCCTACCACCGCCACGCCATCCCCGGCGGCAATGGGTTCATCCGCGAAACCTGCCTCTCCCCGCTCCGCTTCAACGATGACGGCACCATCGCCCCCGTCGACGTCAACCATCCCGCCTTCCCGGAAGGCTCTCCCGGCGAGCCCCTGCCCGCTCGTCCTTAACACCCTCTTTGGAGACGCTGCACGGTCCCGCTTCGCTACCTTCCCACCCCCGCCCTGTGTTACACTTCTCCGCTTCGCAAAACCCCTACCGACGAGGTCCTATGGAATCCTGGTGGCGCGTCCTCCGCGGCGTCAAACCCTATCTCGGAAGCGTCATCATCTCCATGATCTGCGCGCTGGGCGTCGGCCTCTCTTATGCCTCGGGCGTGGCCGTCATGCTGCCCGTGATGAAGGTTTTCATCTCCCAGGAACACATCCACGGCTGGATCGACCGCACCGCCGCGGAGCAACGCCTCGATGCCAAGATCTGGGACCTTGATGCCAGCCAGCAGATCGGGCGGCGCGAACTCATCATCACCGAGTCAGGGAAAGCGACTCCGGGCCCGCTCAAGCTCACCGGCGCTTCCGGCGCCAAATCCTCCTACCGGCTCATCTCCCGTGTAAAGGCCGTTGCTCCCACCACGCGCCCGACCGGCGATCTGCCCAAGGGCGAGCTCCAGGAACGCGAATCGCGCGACTGGTTTGACATGGCCCGCATCCTCGCCACCGCACCGGCCGGTCAGCCCGTCGAAATGGACGTCACCGATCTCCGCGGCTCGCCGCCGGTCACCATCACGGTCACGCCGGGGCCCCCCTCCTTCTGGATGCCGCCGATCCTG
>JBEHXY010000179.1:0-7825 GCA_048498455.1 Planctomycetota bacterium
TGTCGACCGGCCCTACTACACCGTCTCGCTTGATGAGATTCAACGGGCTTTTCCCGCCGTCGAGCGCGAACTGCAACGCCGCGTCGCTCTCAACAATCCGCAGGATTGGGCCGCACGAGCCTATAAGCGCTGGAAAGCCCACGACGACGCGGAATCCGCAAAGCCCAACTCCTATCGTCCCTGGTTCGGCGTTACCCTCATCGAAGTGCTCGCCTGCATGGACTATGAGCGTTCCCATTCCGATCCCCCCGACGACGAACCCCGCATCCCGTATGCCTTGCGCCCGGACGACTTTCAAACGGGCCTTCTGCACGTCGCGGATGCCGCGCGGCTCTATTGGGCTACGATCGCTTTCGAGGTCCTTTTCTTCCCTGCGCTCATCCTTTTCACGCTCTGGCCGTGGATCCACCGCCGGCCCTTCCGCCGCAAACTTTTGCACACCGCCCTCACCCCGTTCCTCCTCTTCCTGCCCGCCTGGCTCGGCTACTGCAACTCCGGTTCGCCTGCCTACCCGCTTGGCGGGGTGCTCTACCCCTATGTGAACTCCCCGATCATCGCCCCCATCGAGGACGCGAGCTGGGAATTCAGCTTCCTGTCCCACCTCCCCCCGCTCTTCTACCCGATCACCCAGGGCCGCACGCTCACCTACGCCGAGTACTACCGCTGGAGGGATTCCATCCCTCGCCAGGCCGGGCCGATCAACGTCGCGGCTCTTTCTTCCCTGGCCATCGTGCTGCTCCTTACCGCCAAAGGCACGACCTGGCTTTACCAGAAACTCCGCCCCACCCCGCGCGGGTTTCCGGTGCTGTTGGGGGAGTGACGGGAATGCGTAAGCGGGGGTAAGTGGGAGGAGGTGGTGGTGATGTAAGTGGTGGAATTTGCGGGGATTGGGGTGGAAATAGGGAGGAAAAAGGCGCGGATTTTGGAAATGGAGCGGCGTTTTTGGGGGTGAAAAGAGGGGTGGGCGGCGTTTTTGGCTCAATATCGCGGTTTTGCGCGCGGATATGAGGCGGTAAGCGCGGGTAAGTGGGGTTAAGCGGGCGTAAGTGGGCGCGGCGGACCGTTTTTGGGGGGGCGGGGGTTACTCCACGGTTTTTACGCTGGTGACGTCGAGTTCGAAGATGGAGGAGGTGTAGTTGTCTTCGCGTTTGACGTTGATTTTCAGGGTGCCTTCCACGGAGATTTCGTCGACGGAGTATTGGACCGCGCGGCCTTTGGGCATGCGGCAGGTGAAGACGTGTTGGACGCCGGGGGGTTGGCCGAAGCAGCAGGAGACGAGGCTGGGGACGAGGGCGAAATCGGTGATGTCTTCGGCCTGGGTGAAGGGGATCATGAAGCCGCGGAGGCGGACCTTGGCACCGTCGAGGGCCATGACGTCGGCGGGGATGGGGCCGCCGGCGACGGGGTCGTATTCGAAATTGGCGAGGCCTTTGATGGAGGTGTCGAGGGTTTCGCCGGGCTTGAGGGGTTTGTGGGGGATGCGGTCGGCGCCGGTGGGGATGTCGGCGCCGGATTGGGCGGCGCCGACGGCCATGGCCTGGGCCTGGAGATCGGGGGCGCTGGTGCCGGGGATCGGGGGCAGTTTGGTGGCGGCGGCGGCTGCAGCGGCGTCGCCGAGGGATCCGCCGGTCCTGGGGGTTGCGGCGGCGGACTTTTTGCCGCCGCCGACCTTGAGCTCTGCATCGACGATGTAGGCCATCACTTCCTTGGGCGGCTTGCCATCGACGCGGGCTGCGGGGTCTGCGGCCCACTGTTTGAGGAGCGGGAGGGCGGTGGCGTAATCGCCGGCATTGTAGGCGGTCATCGCACGGTCCTGGAGGGAGGGCTGGCGGGAGCAGGCGGCGAGCAGGAGGGCGGCCGTGAGAGCCAGGGAGAGAGTTTTGCGCATCATGACACTCTTCTAAGCGTTGAGGTTTTCAGCCACGGGGGTGGCGTAGGCCTTGAGTGCGGGGACGAGTCCGGCGATGAGGCCGAGGAGTCCCGCGACCACCAAGTATAACAATTCGACTGGCTGGACATGCCACCAGGCGATGCCGGTGCCGAGGATTGTGCGGAGGTAAGCGGAGCCGGCGGCGGCGAGGAGGTGTCCGGCGACGCATCCGATGGCGCCGCCGAGGAAGGCGACGAGGCCGGCTTCGAGGCAGACGATGGCGACGATGCGGATGCGCGTGGCGCCCAGGGCGCGCATGATGGCGATTTCTTTCATGCGCGCGGTGACGCTGTTGTAGATGCTCACGAGGATCGACACGGCGGCGACGACCATGACGAGCGCGGCGACGAGGGTGAGCACTTCGATGGTGCCGGCGAGGAATTGGTCGAAGAAGCCGGCCATCACAACGGCGGGTTTGACGGCGGTGGCTTCGGGCAGGTTGCGGAAGAGGAAGTCGAGTTGGAGAGCGGTGGCGGGGGCGCGCGAGCGCACGAGGATGGCGGAGACTTCCCACTCGTCGACGGGCAGCTTGTTGTTGATGGTGCCGTCGGGATTGAGGGTGTAGCCTTCGCGGGGATTTTCGGGTTCAGAGGCGGGCGCAGTCGCCGGCGCGGGAGTGGAAGCGGTCGCGGTGGTTCCCTTGATTTCGGCGATGGCGGAGAGGCCCTGTTCGTGTTCGAAGATGGCGTAGAAGGATTTGAGGGGGATGAAGAGGACGTTGTCGTTGGCGGTGTGGGTGGGATTGAGCACGCCGACGACGGTCCAGATTTCGGGATGGATGTCGGGGAGCTGGGTGCCGCTGGGGAAGCCGTGGGTGGCCTGGAAGGTTTTGCCGACGGTGAGGCCGGTGCGTTTGGCGGTTTCGGCGCCGATGACGGCTTCGAACTTGCGATCGTCAAAGGCGCGTCCGGCGGCGAAGGTGTAGCGTTCGCCGGTGCGGTACTCGGGGATTTTGTCGGGGGGCAGGGGCTGGCCGGTGGGGCTCATGCCGAAGAGTTGGGCGGTGGTGCCGACGATGGGGCGGCCCTGGTAGGAATCGCCGACGGCGAGGGGCACGGCCCACTGCACGAGGCCGCGGTAGGGATTTTTCTGGCCGGGATGGCCGGCGGAGGTTTCGTATTGGCTGGTGAGGTCGGCGTAGAGGCCGTAGGGGATGTTTCCGGCGGAGTTGCCGACGTGGTAGATGGTGTTGAGGACGAGGGGGACGCCGGAGCCTTTGGGGCCGATGAGGAGGTCGAAGCCGTAGTCGGTTTGGGCGAAGAGGGAGCGGCCTTCGGTGCCGACGATGAGGACGGAGGTGGCAAGGGCGACGGCGAGGATGACCGAGAGGCAGGTGAGGAGTGAGGAGAGCAGGCGTTGGCGCATCTGCTTGAGGATCAGTTGGAAGAGGTTCATTTGGCCCCCCCACCGGTGGCGGGCGCGGGCTGCACGGCGGCGCGGTTGATGGCGGTGAGCTGGAGTTGTCGGGGGAGCTGGGCGGCGATGGCGGTGTCGTGGGTGACGAGAATGAGGGCGGCGTTGACTTCGGTGCAGAGGGCGCGGATGAGATCGAGGGTGAGCTGGGCGCTGGCGGCGTCGAGGGCGCCGGTGGGTTCATCGGCGAGGACGAGGGCGGGGCGATTGGCGAGGGCGCGGGCGACGGCGACGCGCTGCTGCTGTCCGACGGAGAGTTTGCCGGGCTTGTAGGAGAGGCGGTGGGAAAGGCCGACGCGGTCGAGGAGGTGGGTGGCCCACTTTCCATCGGCGCGGCGGCCGGTGAAGGACATGCCGAGGAGGACGTTTTCGAGGGCGGTGAGACCGGGGAGGAGGTGGTGGGTTTGGAAGATGTAGCCGATGTGCTGGCCGCGGAAGTGATCGCGCTGGGCTTCGGGGAGTTTGACGAGGTCGACGGTGCGGGCGTCGAGGGTGTAAGCGATGGCGCCGGAGTCGGCGGCGAGGATGCCGGCGAGGAGGTGGAGGAGGGTGGTTTTGCCGGAGCCGCTGGAGCCGAGGAGAGCGGTCTGTTCGCCGGCAGCGAGGGTGAAGCGCTGGACGTCCACGACCGCCGTGGCGGGGCCTTCGGGGGCGCGGAAGGCTTTCTGGAGGTTGTGAACGTCGAGCATCAGGGCCTGCCGCGGGTGAGGGAATAACGCAGGGGTGATTCGAGAAAGCCAATCATAGGCACCTCAACCGTGTTCCGCAGGGGGGGGCGATCACACCCATGGCGGGGAGAGGATGGGGTGGTGAAGGCGGTTATCAGACGGACGTTGGAGGTCCGTTTTTCTTGCGACGGTTCTTTTAACGCGCGGATGTTAATTTAGGGAACATTTTTGGTTATCGGCTGATGGCTAATAATCGCGGCGGTGCACTGGGGCGGGGGCGGGTGTTAATCTTGGAAGGCTGCATGTTAACTATCCATTTTAACATCGCAAGAAGCGCCAATGTTAAAATGGGAAAAGATTATCAGGGAAGGTGGCTGATATAGAAGGGCATGGAGCACGTCGAACTGCACGAGCTCAACGCGGGTCACGGAAACGGCCAGCGGAGAAAACGGTTCGACGGCCCGAATGTTCCGGCACGGAGTGGCCGGTCAAAAACATCCTGTGTTCGCAACGGCTGGAAGCTGACGCGAGGCACGCCACAGGAGCCTCTCATGTCCACCGCGATCGAAACCCTCCTCGAACGTTTCACGACTCCCCTGTACGCCGGCGACCGTTCGGGCGCCCGTGCGGTTGTTGCGGAGGCCTTCGAGGAAGGCTTGTCTGCGGAAGAGATCCTGATGCAGGTGATCTGGCCGACGATGGAAAAGGTGCAGGCGCAGTACCGTGCGGACCGGATCAACACGGGGACGCACCACATGGCGGCGCGGTTGCTGCGGATGCTGGCGGACCAGCTTTGCCTGCGGTTGTCGCGGACGGAGCGGAATGGCCGCACGATGCTGGTGGTGTGCTCGCCGGGCGAACCGGAGGAACTGGGCGCCCAGATCACGACGGACCTGGCGGAAGCGCATGGCTGGACGGTGCACTTTGCGGGCGGCGGGGTTCCGAATGATGAAATCGTGGGGTGGCTGGGGCAGCTTCAGCCGCAGGTGCTGATGGTGTATGGGACGATTCCGTCGGCGGCGCCGATGGTGCGGCAGCTGATTGATCTGCTGCACGATGTGGGCATCTGTCCAAAGCTGCAGATCATCTGCTCGGGCGGCGTGTTCAACCGGGCGGAGGGGCTGGCGGAGGAGATCGGGTCGGACCTTTTCGCCCCGGACCCGGTGGCGGCGTTGGAAATCCTGGACAACTATCCGACCAAGCGGGCGACGCCGGAGCAGCAGACGGTCGGGCGCAAGCGTCGGCTGAAGAAGAGCGGGGAGTAAGGGGAAAGCCAACAGGAGCCACGGAGGGTGACAACTTGTGGCAGCGACGGCGGGGGGGGGGGGGGGGGGGGGGGGGGCGGGAGAGGGGGGGGGGGGACGTAGTGGTGGGGGGAGAGACAGGTCCCCCCCCCCCGCCGCTGTATTTTTGCGTGGGGGGTTTATGCAGACACGACATGGGCGCGGGTGGCGGGGGTGTGGGCGGAGCGTGCGGGTTTGCGCTGCTGGGCGGTCCATTCCTCGGCGAGGATTCCGTAGGTGACGAGGTCGATCCAGGCGCCATCTTTCCGGAGGGCGTGGCGGAAGACGCCTTCGCGCAGGAGGCCGAGCTTGTGGATGACGCGGCCGGAGGCGGTGTTTTCCGCGAAGTGGCTACAGGCGATTTTGTGGTAATGGCGGCGGGTGAACCCGAAGGCGAGCACGGCGCGGGCGGCCTCGGTCATGAAGCCGCGGTTCCAGTAGTGGACGCCGAGCCAGTAACCGAGGTCGCCGCAGGCGTTGTCGGGGTCGCCCTTGAAGCCGATGCCGACGGCGCCGATGAGGTGGCCGGTGTCGTCGAGGTCCTGTTCGCGGCCGGGGGTGCGGGTACCGGCGAGGGTGATGGCGAAGACGAATTCTTCACCGCGAGCGGCGGCGGGCTCGTGGCGCGCGATCCAGGTTTCGGCGGCGTCGAGGGGGTAGGGATGGGGGACGAGGAGGGTCATGTCGGCGATGCGTTTATCGCCGGCAAGTTCGCGCACGCGGGGGCCATCTGCGGCGACGAAAGGTCGCAGGATCAAGCGGGGGGTGTAGAGCCGGGGTATGGAGGACATGGGTGCCTCACGAAAGGGTTGGCCCTTGCGGCCGCGCGCCGGGAGTTCCAAAAACGACGCGCGGCCTGTGGGCGTAAGTGAAATTCGGATCGCCCGATTCCGCGAGATGGTGCCGCGATCGTTCCGCTTCATTCTCGAGAAAGCGGCGACAACCAGGCTGACACGTTGACCTGATTGCCTTTGCGACCGGCGACGATCCATCTGGAAGAGGCCTTTTTCGCTCTTCCACCGCGGAGACGTGTTCGGTGTGGGGCACTTTCGCGGGGTTTGGACCCGAAAAAGAAAAAGCCCCGGAGACTTTTCAGAGTCTCCGGGGCTTTTTAAGTGCCGCACGTTTGTTTGGTGTTACGTGCTCGGAGAACCCTCAGTGGGCGAGTGAATCGACGTATGGGTCGTCATCGCCGGAATATTCGCGGAACGTTTGAAAGAGCCGCGGACAGCGACGGACGGACGACCGCTTACCAGCATTCGCGTCGTCGAAAGGCTGTTACCGCAACGCTTCATGGGGGCTCCACGGGAAAAATAATGCCCAGGGGTTCCGAGCACTCTTTGACAACAGACACACGCAGCTGCGTGAGGTTGGTTACGACGACGAACTTTAGCGCCGCCGGACAAAAAGTCAACGCTTTACTGCCGGAGGGTGGCTTGCAGCTCGATGGGGGTGGCGGCGAGGGCCTGGGAAACGGGGCATCCGGCCTTGGCCTTGGCGGCGGTTTCCTGGAAAGCTTTGTCATCGATGCCGGGGACGACGGCATCGCAGGTCAGGAGGATCTTCGTGATTTTGAAGGCGTCGCCGACCTTGTCGAGGGAGACGTCCGCTTTTGTGTGGACGCGGGTGGGGGTGTGGCCACCGAGGGCGAGCATGTGGGAGAGGGCCATGGAGAAGCAGGCGGAGTGGGCGGCGGCGATGAGTTCTTCGGGGTTGGTGCCGGGGGCCCCTTCGAAGCGGGTACCGAAGGAATAGGCATGGTTGAGGATGCCGCTGTTGGAGCGGATGTGGCCTTTTCCCTTGGGCAGATCGCCTTCCCAGGTGGCCTCTGCATGACGGGTGATCATGGAATTCCTCCCAAATGAGATATGAACAAACCCGGCATAAGAACCGAGGTGTGGGGAGGCCGCAAGGTGTGCGGGACCATATTTCGTGATCACGTGTAATTTCAGTAAGTGAGAATAAGGAGGGAAAGGAATCGGGGCAAAAGGAAGGGCACCCGGCGCTGCGGTGTGTGCGCCGGGTGCTGAGGAAGGAAGAACTGGCGTGTAGGTCGCGGCGTGCATGCAAAGGGAAAGGTGGGAGCGATGCGACCGCGTGCAGGCTTTGAGCCGCCGGCAAAGGCTTAGCAAACCTAGAAGCCGGCGAGCCCTTGGAGCACTGCTTTACAAGCTCGCCGACGGAAGGATGTATAACAATTGGTGTGCCAGAGCGAGTGCTGAGTGCTGAGTGCTGAGGGATGACGGGTGAGGGGTGGGTTATTCTTTTAGCCAGAGGGCGGTGGTGATGAGGCGGGGGTAGTACTTGGAGCCGCGGGCGGTGCCGTTGACGACCTGGTCGCAGGCGCACCAGTAGGCGCCGGGGCCGGTGGTGAGCCAGCGGACGTGGGCGGCGTCGGCAGTTTCCCATCCCTTTGCGCGCGGGGCGTGCCCAGGGATTGCGATCCCTGGGCTATGAGGCGTTTGCGTGGCGGGAAGGGTGTTGCCGTTTTCGTCGAGGTGGAAGAGGGAGCGGGCGACGTGCTGGACGAG
>JBEHXY010000180.1:0-7819 GCA_048498455.1 Planctomycetota bacterium
TAGGGTGAGAGAGGCGAGCAGGAGGAGGAGATTGAGGGCGAGTTGGAGGTAGACGAGGGGCTGGAGCGGGGCGTTGAGAAAGGCGGGCCAGATGGGGTGGAGGAGGGCGAGGGAGGCCGCGATGAGGGTGAGAAGGAGGTAGAGGAGGGGGAGTGTGCAGAGGAGGAGGGCGAGGGATTTGAGGGCGGAGCGGCCGCGGGGGAGGGCGGATTGGTAGGTGAGGGAAGGGGTGGACATGGGGAGATTGTAGCGGGCGGGGGTGGGTTCACCGGGAGGTGCGGCGGTCAGCGGGGTTATTGGGGAGCGAGGGGATCGGGTTGCGGGGGGAGGGAGAGGGCGGCGCGGGCGGCGTTGTGGGCGGACCAGACGGCGGGCCAGCGAGAGGGGAGGATGGTGTCGGTGTGGTTGTCGGCGAAGTAGACGAGATATCCTTCGTGGGCATATTCGAGGAGGCCGGTGGAGGGGTTTTCGTAGAGGGTGGGAATCGCGGGCAAGGGTTCGCGGCGGAGGGCGAGAATGAGGGCGTTGGCGGCGGGCGTGGGGCGGCGGAAGAGATCGACGACGGCGATTTGTGGGATTTCGGGGTAGAGGTAAGTCTTGTCGGTGTCGGGGGTGAAGCCTTCGAAGAAACGAATGCTGGCGAAGGTGCGGATGGAACGAACGGCCTCCTCGCGCTGCACCCGGGCAACGGCGCAGGCGGCGTCGCCGCGAGCCATCATGATGTCGGCAACGGGAATCGGTGCGCAGATGAAAGCGAGGGCGGCGCAGGAGATGCGATAGCCGCGGCGTCGAACCGGAGAGGCGCCATGGTGATGATGTCGATGAGGGCACAGGAGAGCACGGCCACGGGAAGCAGGAGGAACACCGCCAGGAGCAGGCGCATCAGGAGGGTGACGGGGAGGTCGGCGTGGAAAAAGTGGAGACGGAGGAAGAGGCCTGTGACGTAAGCGGAGAGCAGCGCCATGAGGAGGTCGAGGAGGGCGAAGGCGAGCGATATTCGCGAGAAAAAGGTGCAGGGGGCGGGGCTTTCGCCGGGAGCGGGCGGGGGCAGGAATCGCGAGGGATCAGCACGGGACAGGAGGCGGTAAGCAATGGCCCCGCCACCGGCGATGAGCACGGCGCCGACGACCAGTTGAACCAGGACGGCACCCGCATTGGTGATTCCGGGATCGGTGAACACGTCGCTCACGTGGACGAACGTGATGACAGCGAGGAGCAGGAAGGGGCAGGCGGCGATGACCAGCAGGAGGGATTTGATCCATGCGCGGTGGGGAGGAGGCGGGGACTGGTAGGTGAGATCGTTCATGCCGGAGGTTCCCGGGGGTTCTGGAGGAGCGGGGACGATCGCGGGGTGGAGGGAGTATATCGGGCGGCGGGTTTGTCAGGTTGAGGATGAGGGCGCGGACGGGGGTGCGTGGGGCAGGCGTTACCGGGCGAGTTGTTTGAGGGCGTCATCGGTGAGGCGCAACATGGACCATTCGGCGAGGGGTTGGGCGCCGAGGGAGTGGTAGAAGGCGATGGAGGGCGTGTTCCAGTTGAGGACGGACCATTCGAGGCGGCCGTAGTTGTTTTGGGTGCAGAGGTGGGCGAGGTGTTGGAGGAGGGCGGTGCCGATGCCGTGGTTGCGGTGGGCGGGTTGGACGTAGAGGTCTTCGAGGTAGAGGCCGGGGCGAGCGAGGAAGGTGGAGAAGGTTTTGAAGTAGAGGGCGTAGGCGACGATGGTGGTGGCCCCCCTGCCGGTGGCGGAGGAAGGGACTTCGGCGAGGAGGGCGGAGGCGGCTTTGTCGGGTCCGAATAGGTGCTGGGCGAGGAGGGGCTCCGTGGCGATACATTGGGATTCGAGGTGTTCGTAGGCGGCGAGTTCGCGGATGAGGGAGAGGAGGGCGGGGATGTCGGATTCGGTGGCGGGGCGGATGGTGAAGGGGGGCATGTGGGGTCCTTTGTTTGTGCGAGGGGTTGAGCGGTTGGGGGTTGTCGATGGCACCGCGGCGGCGGTAGCCGCCGGGCTTGTGCGACGTTGTATAATGGAATTGTTTGCGTGAAAGGGCAATGAATGAAGCGTGTGGATTCGATTCGGAACGAGGTGCGGCGGTTGATTCGGGCGGTGCCGTTCCGGCGGTTTTTGCTGAATCTGGAGAAGGGGGATCGGGTGGTGATAGAGCATCCGGAGAATATCGCGTTTGATCCGACGGGGAAGACGGAGGAGTTTTAAGTGATCTCGGGGAAGGTGCGGATGTTCAGCACGTTTGGGGCGGTGACGGGGGTGGTGCTGAACGATCGCGAAGGCAAGGCGGCGTGAGTGATCGGGGGGCGGTGCGGGAGGTGCATGATGGCGAAGTGGCGGAAGAAAAGGGAGCGGCGTTTATGGCGGAGGGGAGGTGAGGCGTGGCGGGGAGGGGGGCGGGGCGGGATGATGGGAAGATGTATACGATTCGGGTGGAGACAGAGATCGGGGCGCCGCGGGGGCGGTGTTTTGATTTGGCGCGGAGCGTGGAGGCGCATGTGGCGTCGACGGGGAAGACGGGGGAGCGGGTGGTGGGCGGGCGGATGGCGGGGCTGATGGAGATGGGGGAGGAGGTGACGTGGGAGGGGCGGCATTTTCTGGTGAAGCAGCGGTTCACGAGCAGGATCACGGGGATGGAGCGGCCGGGGTGGTTTCGGGATGAGATGGTGCGGGGGGCGTTTCGGGAGTTTGTGCATGGGCATTTTTTTGAGGAGGCGTCGGGCGGCACGCGGATGGTGGATCTGCTGCGGTTTTCTGCGCCACTGGGGGTGGTGGGATGGGTGGTGGAGCGGGCGGTGCTGGGGCGTTACATGCGGCGATTTCTGGAGGAGCGGGCGCGAGTGCTCAAGGACCTGGCGGAAGGGGGTGGGTGGCGGGCGTTCGTGGGTGGGTGACGGGGCGGGAGTATCGGGTTAAAGTTCGCGGCATGCACAAGGGAAGACTCGAAGCGTTCAGTGATGGCGTGCTGGCGATTGTCATCACGATCATGGTGCTGGAGTTGCATGCGCCCAAGGAGGCGACGTGGGCGGGGCTGCGGGAATTGTGGCCGGTGCTTTTGAGTTATTTATTGAGTTTTGTCTATGTGGGAATTTATTGGAGCAACCATCATCATCTGTTGCAGGCGGCGAAGGGGGTGACGGGAGGGACGTTGTGGGCGAATCTGCATCTGCTGTTCTGGTTGTCGCTGATTCCGTTTGTGACGCGGTGGGTGGGGGAGACGGAGTTTCGGGAGGCGCTGCCGATGGCGGGGTATGGGGCGGTGCTGTTTCTGGCGGCGGTGGCGTACTGGATATTGGTGCGGGTGCTGGTGAGGGGTCATGGGAAGGAGTCGGTGCTGGGGCGGGCGGTGGGGAAGGATTGGAAGGGGGTGTTGTCGCTGGTGGGGTATGCGGTGGGGATTGGGCTGGCGTTTGTGCGGCCGTGCATGGCGGGGGTGGTGTATGCGGGGGTGGCGCTGGTGTGGCTGGTGCCGGACCGGCGGATTGAGCGGGAGATGGGAGGGGGAAACGCGAAACTCGAAATGCGAAACGCGAAACCTTGAGGGGCGCGGCACCTTGCTGATGGAGCCGGCCATTGAAGGTTGTTCTTCGACACTGCGCGGGAAAGCGCGTATGGCTCAGCCTTGTTTGAGGAACGCTTCGAGGCGGTCGAGGCCTTTGTCGATGTTGGCCATGGAGGTGGCGAAGGAGAGGCGGACGTGGTCGGGGAAGCCGAAGTCGTTGCCGGGGACGAGGGCGACGTGGGCTTCTTCGAGGATGGTGGTGCAGAGGGCGACGGCTTCGGAGGCGGTTTTGCCGTTTTTGCCGAGGGGTTTGTGGAGGTGGGGGGCGATGTTGGGGAAGCAGTAGAAGGCGCCGGTGGGGCGGTTGCAGGTGATGCCGGGGATGGCGTTGAGGCGTTTCCACATGTGTTCGCCGCGGCGTTCGAATTCGGCGCGCATTTTCTGGAATTCGATTTCGCTGTTGGGGTTGGTGTAGGCCTCGACGATGGCGGGGAAGCAGAAGGAGGTGATGTTGGAAGTCATCTGGGACTGGAGCTTGTTCATGGCGTCGATGAGGGGCTTGGGGCCGGCGGTGTAGCCGATGCGCCAGCCGGTCATGGCGTAGGTTTTGGATAGGCAGTTGCAGGTGATGGTGCGGTCCTTCCACTTGGCCCAGTCGAGGAAGGCCCAGGAGCGGAACTGCTGATCGCCGTAGAGGAGTTTTTCGTAGATTTCGTCGGAGCAGACCCAGACATCGGGGAAGCGGGCGAGGGAGTAGGAGAGTTCGTCCATCTCGGAGGGGTCGTAGGTGTGGCCGCCGGGGTTGGAGGGGGAGTTCATGATGAACATGCGGGTTTTGTCGGTGAGGGCTCGATCGAGCTGGGTGCGGGTGATTTTGAAATTGTTGTTGGGGTCGCCTTTGACGATGACGGGGACGCCGCCGGCGAGCTTGACCATTTCGGGATAGGAGACCCAGTAGGGCGCGGGGATGATGACTTCATCGCCGGGGTTGAGGACGGCCTGGAAGGCGAGGTAGAGGGCGTGTTTGCCGCCGACGGAGATGATGATTTGTTCGGGGGGATAGTCGAGGTCGTTTTCGCGTTTGAGTTTTTCGGAGATGGCTTTGCGGGCCTCGAGGGTGCCGGGGGTGGGCTCGTACTTGGTTTTGCCGGCCTGGAGGGCCTTGATGGCGGCCTCTTTGATGAAGGCGGGGGTGTCGAAGTCGGGTTCGCCGGCGCCGAAGGAGACGACGTCGACGCCCTGTTTTTTGAGGGCGTTGGCCTTGGCGGTGACGGCGAGGGTGATGGATTCGGCGATGGCGTCGAGGCGGGAAGCGAGCTGCATGGTGGCTCCGTCAGCGAGGGGGAATACGTCGGGGAATCAGAGGGGCCATTCTACCGCGCATCGGCGCCGGCGACCTGTGCGGCGGGCGGCAGGGCGGCGGGCGTGTGGGGGGCCTGGGTGCGGGCGGGGAGGGCGGGGGAGGCGTTGTGGAAGTTGTCGACGGCGTTGGTGCCCCAGGCGGGGAACATGAGGGTGGAGGGGACGAAGAAGAGGGCGAGGACGGCGACGGTGCAGAGGATGCCGGCGACGCGGATGGGCATGCTGTGGCGGAGGGCGAAGGGGTAGAGGGGTTCGCGGAGGTACATGGCGGCGATGATCTTGAGGTAGTAGGCGGCGGCGATGGCGGCGTTGATGGCGGTGATGACGGCGAGGGCGTAGCGGCCGGAGAAGAGGGCGGCGTTGACGATGTAGAGCTTGGAGTAGAAGCCGATGGTGAAGGGCATGCCGATGAGGGAGAAGAGGCAGAGGGCGAGCATGATGGCGGGGCCGCGGTGTTCGCGGGCGATGCCGGCGAGATCGTCGAGGTCTTCGGCGGCGTCGGCCTTGCCCTGGAGGTAGACGAGGACGGCGAAGGCGCCGGTGTTCATAACCGCGTAGCTGGCGAGGTAAAAGAGGGTGGCGAGGATGCCATCGTGGCCGACAGCGCTGTCGCCGGGGCCGGCGGCGAGGCCGACGAGCATGTAGCCGGAGTGGGCGATGGAGGAGTAGGCGAGCATGCGTTTGACGTTGCGCTGGAGGAGGGCGAGGACGTTGCCGACGGTCATGGTGAGGGCGGCCATGACGGAGAGGAGGAGCATGACATCGTAGCCGTAGGCGCTTTGGTAGTTGAAGTTGAAGAGGGAGAGCATGGCGATGATGGCGATCATGCCGGCGGCCTTGGGGGCGAAGGCGAGGTAGGCGGTGACGGGGGTGGCGGCGCCCTGGTAGACGTCGGGGGCGTAGAAGTGGAGGGGGACGGCGGCGATTTTGTAGGAGACGCCGACGATGACGGTGAGGATGCCGATGAGGGCGAGGGGGGAGTTGATGACGGCGACGTCGGGGCCGCCGAAGGCGGAGCGGATGTCGGAGAAGCGGGTGGCGCCGGTGGCGCCGTAGATGTAGGAGAAGCCAAAGAGGAAGACGGCGGCGGCGAGGGCGCCGAGGAAGAAGTACTTGATGCCGGCTTCCTGGGCGATGATTTGTCCGCGGCCGGTGGCGACCATGATGTAGGTGGGGATGGAGACGAGTTCGAGGGCGATGAAGAGCCAGACGAGGTCGTTGACCTTGCCCATCATGGCGACGCCGGTGAGGGAGAAGAGCATCATGCCGAAGTATTCACCGCGGTAGTGCTTGTCGGTGGCGGCGGGTTCGCCGCGGGCGGGCATGTCCCAGGAGACGAGGACGAGGAGGAAGCCCATGGCGCAGGCGAGGCCGGTGATGTAGGAGGGGTTGAAGTAGCGGGCGGTGAAGCCGATGGCGGCCTGGGTGCTGCCGGCGGTGTGGTAGGCGACGTCGAGGCTGTGCATGGTGAGGGTGGCGGCGAGGCCGGCGAGACAGGCGAGGGCGGCGATGACCTGGGCGCCGCGGCGGACGGCGTCGGAGGGGGAGAGGCCAAGGAGTGTGACGATGCAGGCGCTGGCCAGCAGGATGATCTCGGGAGTCAGGTAAAAGACATTTAATTCCACGGGGTACCTCTGGGGGGGGTTTAGCGAGACAGGTAGAGGACGGCGACGATGATGACGGCGAGGCCGGCGATCATGCCGACGGCATAGCGTTGGAGGAGCCCGCGCTGGGTGGGCTTGAGGGAGTAGCCGACAAGCTGGGGGAAGAAGCCGACCATGAAGACGATGCCGTCGATGAGGTAGCGGTCGATGATGGCCTGGATGTGGGAGAAGATGCGGAGGGGCTTGGTGATCATGGCGGCGTAGATGGCGTCGATGTACCACTTGTTGTAGAGGAAGCGGACGACGGGGCGGAGGTTGCGGCCGACGAGTTCGGCGGCGTGGCGGTTTTTGAGGAAGAAGAACCAGGCGGTGACGATGCCGAGGAGGGGCATGGCGAAACCGAGGGCCATCATGGCGGGTTCGCTGACGCGTTCGTGGGCTTCACCGGCAGCGCCTTCGGCGTGCCCATAGCCGCCGAGGACGGGGTCGAGGAAGTGGTGGAACCAGTCGCCGGCGGGTTTGAAGCCGAGGTAACCGGCGCCGACGGCGCCGATGGAGAGCAGGAGGAGGGGGATCCACATGACGGGGGGACCATCATCGGGGCCGTGGGCGTCATGGTCGTGGCCGTGGCCTGCACCAATCATCTGGCCGCCGGAGGTTTCGCCGTGGGAGGCTTCCTCGTGGCCCTGCTTGGCGTGCTGGGTGTCGATGCCGGCGTCGGGAGCGTGGGCGGTGGAGGCATCGCCGGCATCGAGGGAGAAGGGGGAGGCTTCGTGGTGGCCGGCGGTTTCGGGGAGGTCGAGGGGGCCCCAGAAGACGCGGAAGTAGGTGCGGAAGGTGTAGAAGGCGGTCATGAGGGCGACGAGGAGTGCGATGATGCCCAGGGGCAGGCCGACGGGGGAGACGGGGCTGTTGAGGGCGGCGTGGATGATTTCGTCTTTGGAGAAGAAGCCGGCGCCGATGTAGGGGACGCCGGCGAGGGCGATGCAGCCGATGAGCATGGTGATGTTGGTGATGGGCATGACGCGGCGGATGCCAGACATTTTGCGGATGTCGAGTTCGCCGCCCATGGCGTGCATGACGGAGCCAGCGGAGAGGAAGAGGAGGGCTTTGAAGAAGGCGTGGGTGAAGACGTGGAAGACGGCGGAGGTGGGGGCGACGACGCCGAGGGCGAGGAACATGTAGCCGAGCTGGGAGAGGGTGGAGTAGGCCCAGATGCGTTTGAGGTCGTACTGGCAGAGGGCGATGGAGGCGGCCATGAAGGAGGTGAAGGCGCCGACGCAGGCGACGGTGTTGAGGGCGTCGAGGTTGTGGGGGGTGGCGAGGAAGAGGGGCATGGTGCGGGCG
>JBEHXY010000181.1:0-7818 GCA_048498455.1 Planctomycetota bacterium
CGATCACCTCCTTCATCCTGAATTCCGCCCCACCCGCCCGCACCCCTGCTCTGACGCCCCCCACCGTTCGCGGTTCGCGGCACATTCCTTTGCCGATCCGCGCGATGATACCCTTTCGCAATCCCGCAACCCGCGGCCATCCAACCTTGTGCCGCGCGCCGCGTCCACCGAGCGCTTGTCTGATCCCTTGGACAATGCCCGCAAAACCCCTTCACGACTGCTCTATTCCTGTTAGCCTACTTCTCATGTAGGAAATATAGGTGTTGCCGAGATGGTCCGAGTGAGCCCCGTGGCTTGCCCCGCACGCCTCCCTTTCCAAGGAACCCGCCATGAAGCCCCCCTCCTCCCAACGCCGTGCCCTTGCCCCGCGCGCCTTTACCCTTATCGAGCTGCTCGTCGTGGTTGCCATCATCGCCGTGCTGCTCGCCATCACCCTCCCCGCTCTCGCCAGCGCCAAGGCTCGCGCCCGTGGCGTTTCCTGCGCCGCCAACCTTCGCTCCATGGCCCAGCTTGTGGTGATCTACGCCGGCTCCTGGGACAACACGGTCCCGGCGCGTCCTGCCGGCGCGGTTGGCGGCGGCGGCGTGTATGGCGCCTTCTTCGCCTCGCAGGCCCTGCTTGCCAGTGACAAACGTCCGTTGAAAACCTTCATCTGCCCCGCTGACACCTCCGACGCCCGCCTCTATCCGATGGGCGGTGCGGCGGGGGACACCACCTCGCACCTGAACGTCGCCGCACTTTATGGCTTCCAGCCGACCGACACCACGCCCGTCCGCATTTCCTATGGCATCAATTCCAATATGACCATCGCGGTGACCCCCACCACCAGCAACGTGATGACCAACAAGGTCAACCGCTACCCCTTTCCGTCGCAGACCCTCGTGTATGCCGAGTCCTCCTGGCTCAATGCCCGCGGTTATCGCAATGACATCGGCGACCAGGGCGACCTCCGCTACCGCACCGCTTATGCCAACTATCCCGATCGCCTTGCCTGGTCCAATGGCCCCTTCACCACCGGTGGTTCGCCGCCGACGCTGCAAACGCCGGCCAAGACCGACAAGCTGGATCCCCAGTTCGCGCGTCACGCCGGGAAGGTCAACATCGCCTTTCTCGATGCCCATGTCGAAGCGGTCTCGCAGGCCGACGCGGTGGACTACGATCCCTCCGGCCGGGCCAAAATCCTCTACACCTACACCGAAACTCCCAAGTAAGCCGCCCCTTTTCGCAACCACCGATCCCCCGGCCCGGACCTGCACCGGCGCCGGGGGATTTTCCGTCCCGCGCGCCGCCCATTTACCATTTCCCGCATCCCCCCTACTATTTCCCCATGCCCACGCTCCGCCTCGCCACCCGCGGCTCCCTGCTCGCCCGCACGCAGTCCCAGCTCGTCGCCGACCTCCTCGCCCCCCACCTGCCCCCGGGCACCACCATCGAACTCCTCCCCCTCACGACCACCGGCGACCGCCTCTCCGCCTCCCTCGCGTCCCCACCCAATCCTCCCACCGCTCAGGACTCAGCACTCAGCACTCAGGACTCCAACAAGGGGCTGTTCACCAGGGAACTCGATGAGGCCCTGCTCGCCAACCGGGCCGACTTTGCGGTGCACTCCGCCAAGGACCTGCCGACCCACCGCCCGCCGGGCCTGGTCCTCGCCGCCACGCCCGTGCGCGAAGACCCCCGTGATGTCTGGATCGCGAAAGAGGGTCTCTCCCTGGAAGAGCTGCCCGCCGGTGCAACCGTGGGCACCACCTCCCTCCGCCGCCGGGCCCAGCTTCTCGCCCGGCGCCCGGATCTCGCGGTGATCCCCCTTCGCGGCAACATCGACACGCGCCTGCGGAAGGTGGCGAGTGGTGCCGAGGGCATCGCGGCGACCTTCCTCGCTGCCGCCGGCCTGAACCGCACCGGGCTGCTCCCTCCCACCGCCATCGCTTTGCCGACGGATCAGTTCGTCCCCGCCGCCGGACAGGGGACGCTCGCCATCGAGTGCCGCGCCGACCACGCCGACCTGCGGGCGCTTCTGGCGGCCATCCACGATCCTATTTCGTTTGCCTGCCTGACTTTCGAACGCCGGCTCATTGGCGGTCTGGCGGGCTCCTGCCTCGCACCCATCGGCGTCATCGCCGCCCCCCGAGGGACGGTCAACGGGCAGCGGCAACCCGGCTATCTCGTCCGCGCCATCGTCGCATCCCCCGACGGCCGACAGGTGGCCCGCGCCGCCCTGATGACCCAGGACGACCACCCCGACGCCCTCCACGCCCTCTCCCCCCTGCTCCTGCAAACCCTCGAGTCCCGCGGTGCCCGGCAGATCCTGGCCGCTAGCGCGTGAGGTTTCTCCCTTCCCCAAGGTCCCATTTTCGCGCGCGAACGTCCGAGAACCGTCGGGGCGTCAGGCGCTCCTAACCTCTGGCGTACTCTTTGCATGCTGTTCCTCGCCGTCGCCTTGAACACGACGAATCGCCACGTTTGCAATCGCGCCACTTCCCCGCCTGAAACGTCCTCCCAGACGTCTTCGGGCAAAGGCCGTCTCCCGTGTGGAAGTCGCGCCGCAGGCAGGTGAGGACTCCGGTCTTTGCGGCGGCCGCCTCGTGCTATGGACCAGCAGGTGAGTTTCCCCACCACCACCTTTCAGTGAGTTTTCCCGCATGGACACAAACGATATTCGCAAATACCTGCACGATCTGAGCAACGCGCTCAACGCTGCCAAGATCAATGCCTACCTGCTGCGTCGCATGCATGGGGATGTGTTGGACAAGGAAACGGTGGATGGTCTGGACTCGTCGCTTTTCGATGCGGAGAAGCTCGTCTCGGACTTCCACCGGCGCGTCCACGCCGAAATGATCGCCCCGGAGAAAGCGTCAACTTGACGCAGTTCACGTCTAGTCGACAGCATGCGTTGGCTTTGTGTCGTATCCTTTATTATCTCCTTGCAATAACACCCCCCGACCTGACAAAATGCCGCTTGGTACGACTCTTGCCGGTAGTCATCCGCAACCCCCAGCGCCTCGTGGCGCTGGTGGACAGCCCTGCGGTGCCGCCTGCGGCTGCCTGCGCTTGGCCGCCAAAGTTCGGAAAAACGGGCAAACTGCAACCGGCTTTCACGCCCGCGTGAAATCACGCCGCGCGATTCCGTTCTTGGACAACATCCTGTGGAACCAGCTCCCGCTTCGGCCGCACACACGTGCCGGCGCCGGGCGCTGAGGGAAGGGACATATGGCTCAGGCTCACTCCTACAAAATTCTCGTCGTCGAAGATGACTCCAACGAACGCCAGGGCATGCAGCGCCTGCTGGCCGACGCCGGCTATCACGTTTACGCCGCCGACTCCGCCGACAAGGCGATGGGCTACATGGACGAAGCCATCGACTTCGTCCTGACCGATCTCCAGATGGGCGATGTCTCGGGCATGGACCTGCTCAAACACTGGAAGCTCAAACAGCCCGAGACCATGTTCCTCATGATCACCGGCCATGGCAGCACGCAGATCGCCATCGACGCGATCAAGAACGGCGCTTACGACTTCATGACCAAGCCGATCGACATCAACAAGTTGATCGTCTCGCTGCAGAACATGGCCCGCTCGCGCGAAGAATCGCGCAAGGTGCGCGAGCTGCAGTCCCGCCTCGATGAAAAATTCTCCCTCTCCAGCATCATCGGCAAGTCGCCGCAGATGCAGCGCGTCTTCGAGCTCATCAAACGCTCGGCGCAGGCCTTCTCCACCGTCCTGGTGCTCGGCGAATCGGGCACCGGCAAAGAGCTCGTCGCCCAGGCGATCCACCAGAACTCCCCGCGCCGCGACGGCCCCTTCGTCGCCGTCAACTGCGCCGCCATGCCCGCCACGCTGGTCGAATCCGAACTCTTCGGCCATGAGAAAGGCTCCTTCACCGGCGCCACCGAACGCCGCATGGGCCGCTTTGAACAAGCCAATGGCGGGACCCTGTTCATCGACGAAATCGGCGACTTTGAAGTCGCCCTGCAGGTCAAGCTCCTGCGCGTCATGGAAAACCGCACCTTCACCCCGGTCGGCGGCAACAAGGAAATCAAGGTCGACACCCGCGTCCTCGCCGCCACCAGCCGTGACATCCGGGACATGATGGCCAAGGGCACGTTCCGCGAGGATCTCTACTACCGCCTCAACGTCATCACCATCGAGCTGCCCCCGCTGCGCCAGCGCCTCGACGACATCCCCCTGCTCACCCGCCGCTTCATGGACCGCGTCAACGAACAGAACGGCACCAAGATCACCTCCATCTCTCCCTCCGTCATCGACGCCCTCCAGCAGTACAACTGGCCCGGCAATGTCCGCGAACTTCTCAACGTCATCGAACGGATGATGGTCCTCTCCGACAAAACGCAGCTCGAAATCGACGATCTGCCCAACTTCATCCGCCAGGGCAGCCAGGGCCGCGTCACCGTCGCCCCCGGCAGCGCCGCCACCGGAAACGCCAACACCGGCGCTCCGGCGATGATTTCCCCCAACCCTCCGGGCAGCGCCGGCAGCGCCTCCGCCGCTCCCGCTCCTGCCAGCAACGCCTCTCTTGACCAGGCGCTCTCCACCATGACCCTCAACGAGCTTGAGGAACGCGCCATCGCCGCGGCCCTCCAGCGTTTCAACAACAACCGCACCCGCGCCGCCCGCGCCCTGGGCATCAGCGTCCGCACCCTGCAGCGGAAACTGGGCGCCAAAAACGCCGGCGAAATCGAAGGCGACATGCTCGGCGCCCCCGGCGAGGAACCCGCCGAAGCCCCCGCCTCGGTCAACGTTCCCGACCCCCTCGTCAGCAGCGAAACCACCTGATCCTCCCCACAACCCGTCTTCTCTCTTTCGCCGCCGGCGCGCGCTCTCTCTCCTGCACGCCGGCGGCGATTTTGTCGCGCACTCCTCCTCCTCGCGGCCACGGAAGGGAAACCCGCTCTCTGCCGAAAGGTCTTTCGATGAGGCACTACATCCCCTTGTGGCTCCTCCTCGCCCTCCTCTTGCCCGTCACCACCGCTTGCGAGTCCGTGGCCAGCGAGCATCTCCTCGGCCGCGAAGCCAACGTCGACACCACCCAGAAACTCGTGGGCCTCTGGATGCAAAGCGGTGACGCCCTCCGCATCACCTCGCCCGGCGGCGGCCAGCTCCGCCTTGTCAGAAACGGCGACGCTGAGGATGCTTTTGACGTCCTCGCCACCCTGACCACGCATCGCGGCGCGCAATATCTTCAATTCCGCGTCCGCGACGTCCAAAGCACGAAGCCCACCACCCTGCTCGCCGATGCGCCCGAGGACATGAAGGACATGTACGTCTTCTTCCGCGTGGTCGTCGCCGGTGGCAAAATGCCGGGCGACCAGACCTTTCTCCTGCTCTTCCCGCCCAACGTCCACGCGTTCTTCAACGCGGTCCGGCGCCACAAGCTCCAGGGCGTCGCCCGGCACATCGATACGCCCTTCCCCTCGGAAGTCGTCTGGGTCCGCGGGATAAAAGCCGACTGGGACAGCTTTGTCCGCCCCGAAAAAGCCGGCGAGCAATTCAGCATCGACTCACCCATTGTTTTGGAGCTCGCCCCCGGCGAAAATCCCCCTTCGACTCGTGCCGCAACACCGCCCGCCAACGGAGCCCCGCAATGACCGATCTCAAGTCCCTGCTCTTCGCCGACCTCGACCGCGAGCTGCGCATCACCCGCAGTGTCCTCGCCGCCCTGCCCGCCGAGCATTTCGCCTGGAAGCCGCACGAGAAGTCGATGTCCCTCATGGGCCTCGCCCTGCACGTCGCCACCCTCCCCGGCTGGCTGCGCGACGCCCTCAAGGCCGACACCCTCAACTTCGCCGACGCCCCGCGTCCGCCCGCCTCCGTCGCCTCCACCGAGGAACTCCTCGCTCTCTACGACCAG
The DNA here is from genome assembly GCA_048498455.1 of Planctomycetota bacterium. Lineage (GTDB taxonomy): Bacteria > Planctomycetota > Phycisphaerae > WQYP01 > WQYP01 > CALCHA01. The sequence continues at coordinate 5,870 of JBEHXY010000181.1, forward strand.
CAGGTCGCCGCCCTCAACGACACCCTCGCCACCTTCGACATGGCCAACTGGCACAACGAGTGGACCATGAAAAACGGCGAGGAAATCTTCACCACCCAACCCCGCCCGAAGGTCGCCCGCATCTGGTGCATCAACCACCTCATCCACCACCGCGCCCAACTCTGCCTCTACCTCCGCCTCCTCAACGTGAAAGTCCCTACCGTCTACTTCAACACCGCCGACGACCCCACCTGGCGCTTCGACTGACCCCACAATTTCCCCCTCGTCGTGTCCTCTCCTCCGTTCGTCTCTTGCGTGTCTTTCGCGGCCATTCAAATCGTCGTCTTCGTGACCCTTCGCGCCTTCGTGCCTTCGTGCTAACGTCGTCGTCGTCGTCCCGTCGCCCACGCGCGCTATAATTCCCCCATGGCCACCTACCTCAACGACGACGCCCTCTGCCTCCGCGTCACCGACTTCTCCGAAACGTCGCAGATCGTCGCCCTCTTCACGCGCGCCCACGGACTCCTGCCCCTCATCGCCAAGGGCGCCAAACGCGCCTCCAAAAAGAACACCATGTCCGGCCCCCTCGACCTGCTCACCTCCGGCGAAGTCGTCTTCGTCCCCTCCAAAGGCGCCGCCGAGCTCGGGACCCTCGCCGCCTGGGAACTTCTCGACCACCGCACCGAACTTCGCAAAAACCTCCCCGCCCTCAATGCCGCGATGCTCTGCGCGGAAATCACCACCCTCCTCGTGCATCCCCATGATCCCCATCCGGAACTTTACGCCGAGCTCGAAGCCGCCCTCGCCCTTCTCCCGGGAGCGCAGCGTCCCCGCGCCGCCGTCGCCTATGCCAAGGCCGCGCTGCTCGCCGCCGGCTACGCCCCGCAACTCGACAACTGCCTCGCCTGCGCCCGCCCCGTCGCCGACACCGCGGTCCGCTTCTCCGTCCGCGCCGGCGGATTCCTCTGCGGCCCCGGCAACGGCAATGGCTGCTCCCAGGAACACGCCGGACCCCTCACCACCGTCTCCGGGCGCATCATCGCCGCCCTTGCGCGTCTCCCCCTGCCAAGCGCCCTGCTGACCAACCCGCCCGAGCGCCCCGCCGACACCGCCGCCCTGGCCACCGCCCTCTCGCTGCTCCTGGCGCAAATCGAATCCATCAGCGACAAGCCTCTGCGCACCCGCTACCTTCTCAAATCCATCTTCGCCGATGCTCCCTCCAGCCGCGCCACCGCGATCCCTCCGCCGGCCGCCGCGGTGCCATCGGCCGCAACCCGCATCCATCCCTCGCCGGAAACCGCGGCCGCACCACTGGCGTCACCCCCCGCCATCTGAACGCCCGCATCCCTTCCCTGAAAGAAAAACCCCCCGCGCGCGTCCTTTGATACGAAGCTTGAAGAGGAACAACCCATGCGCTGGCCGGCGATGTTGACCTTGTTCCTGTCCACCGCCGCGTGGGCACAGGCAACCGCTCCGAACCCCACCGGCCCCGCCGATCTTCCCGCCCTCGTCCGGCAACTCGCTTCCCCCGACTTCTCCACCCGCACCCGCGCCCAGATCCTGCTGGAGCAGCTCGACCCCAGCGCCGTCGGTCCGCTGGAAAAGCTGGCGGCCAGCGAAAAGGACCCGGAAGTCAAGACGCGTCTCGCCGCCGCCGTTCTTCGCCTGCAGGACGATGCCGCCCTCCTGCCGACGCCCGTCTCGTGGGACCTGCGCGACGCCACCCGCGCCCAGGTCGTCGCCGCCATCGAAAAAGCCAGCGGTAGAAAAATCGACGTGCGCGAGGAAACCGGCCCCGACGCACTGCCCATCCCCGAGCGCACGACCTGCCACGTCGCGAACAAACCTTTCTGGCAAGCCATGGTGACGCTTAGCGAGGCGGCCGGCTTCACCGTCGAATACCAAACCGGCGCGATCGGCCTTGTCTTCGGCCGCAAGAGCGACCTGTCCACCCTGCAGACCCGCGGCGG
>JBEHXY010000182.1:0-7814 GCA_048498455.1 Planctomycetota bacterium
TAATAGAACCTACTGATATAGGGCTTTCGGCGCGAAGAGGTGAGGTGGGCGGATTTTAGGGCGGTGAGGAGGGGGGGGATGGATTCGGGGTGGCGGGGGGCGATGGCGAGGCGGAGGTGGGGGTGTTTTTCTTTCAGGGCGAGGTAGGCGGTGAGGAGGGGGGCTTCTTCGCCGGGGGCGGTGGAGCCGGCGACGAAGAGTTGGAGGTGTGGGGAGGTGAGGCCACAGGCTTTGGCGAGGTCGGAGGCCCCGGGGATGGAGTCGGTGATGTCGGCGGCGTCGTATTTGAGGGTGGGGAGGATTTCGATGCGGTCGGGGGGGGCGCCGAGGGCGATGAAGCGGTCGGCGATGGTTTGGGTTTGGAGGCCGAACCAGGCGACGTTTTTGAACATGGCGGCGACGAGGGGGCGGACGAGGTGGTAGCGTTTGAAGGAGCGAGCGGTGAGGCGGCCGTTGATGACGGCGACGGGGACGCGGCGGGAGGCGGCGACCTGGAGGAAGTTGGGCCAGGTTTCGAGTTCGACGAGGGCGACGGCGTCGGGGCGGACGCGGTCGAAGAAGGCCTCGGCGGCGAAGGAGAAATCGAGGGGGTAGCGGACGGCGGCAATGCGGGGGTTGTGGTGGAGTTTTCCGGCGGGGGGGTAGAGTTCGCGGGCGCGGGCAGTGCCGGTGTCGGTGGTGGTGGAGAGGGCGATGAGGAGGTGGGGGTCGGCGTCGAGGAGCTGGGAGATGAGGAGGCGGATGGAGAGGAGTTCGCCGACGCTGACGCAGTGGAGGAGGAGGAGGCGGTTTTGGGGGGAGCGTCGGGGGAAGAGGGGATCGCCGTGGCCGAGGCGTGCGGGCCAGTCGGAGCGGTATTTGCCGGTGCGCGCGCTTTTGAGGGCGATGAAGGGGGCGGCGACGAGGGCGGCGGAGGCGTAGGCGGCGTCGTAGAGGAGACCCATGGCCCCACTATAAGTGGGGAATGGGGAATGGCGAAGCACGAATGACGAAAGGGGAGGAGGGGCGGGTGGGGGTAATTGGTAATTGGTAACTGGTAATTCGCTGGCGCGGGGAGGTGGGGGTGCCATTTTTCGGCGGCAGCCAATTACCCATTACTATTTACCAATTACCAGTCGTCCGTGGGGGCGGCGTCGTTACAATACGCACCGGTTTGGATGACCCGGAGAATGCCATTGGCTGCTGAAGACTGGAATGCCCCTGTACCCAAGGCGGTGTTTTTCACCAAGGGGGTGGGGAAGCACAAGTATCGTCCGCAGAGCCTGGAGCTGGCGATGCGGCATGCGGGGGTGGAGAAGTACAATCTGGTGCAGGTGTCGGGGATTTTGCCGGCGCGGTGCAAGATCATCACGATTCATGAGGGGATCCGGCGGCTGGCGCCGGGGCAGATCGTGTATGGGGCGATTTCGGAATCGTCGACGGACGAACCGAACCGGTTGTTGTGCGCGGGGATCGGGGTGGCGATGCCGATCAAGGACCAGTATGGGTACATCGCGGAGCATCATGGGTATGGGATGACGGAGGAGCGGATCGGGGATTTTGTGGAGGACATGGCGGCGACGATGCTGGCGACGACGCTGGGGATCGAGTTTGATCCGGCGCGGAATTACGACGAGCGGAAGGAGATTTACCGGATGTCGGGGGCGACGGTGCGGACGCGGAACATCGTGCAGACGGCAGAGGGGGACAAGAATGGGTTGTGGACGACGGTGATTGCGGCGGCGGTGTTCATTCTTTGAATTCAGAATAAGTGAATGGTGAACTCGGAATGGGCGGGGGCGTGCGTTGTGGTGTGGATGGCGTAACAAGTTGGGAGTGGGAACGTTTGAGCAGCATGGAACTGCCTGCTGTTTCGGTGCCTGCATTGGCGAAGGGATCTTCGCGGTGGGGGCGGGTGCGCTTTTGGGGGGCGCTCGTGGGGATTGTGGTGGTTGCGGGATTTTTGCGGTTCTGGCGGGTGGGGGGGCAGGCGTATTGGACGGATGAGGCGTATACGATCGGGCGGATCAAGGGGACGTTTGATTATTTGCTGTTGCGGCTGGCGGACCAGGGGTTTCCGCCGGGGTGGTATGTGCTGCTCAGGGGGTGGTGTTTGTGGGTGGAGAAGGTGACGGGGGATGGGGCGTTGGCGTTTTCGCCGGCGTCGACGCGGGGGTTGACGGCGCTGCTGGGGACGCTGACGGTGCCGGGGATGTATCTGCTGGGGCGGGCGTTTTTCGACAAGCGCGGGGCGCTGCTGGTGGCGCTTCTGGCGGCGGTGAATCCGTTTCTGATTTATTACTCGCGCGACATCAAGATGTATGGGGCGCTGCTGTGTTTCTGCGTGTGGAACGCGGCGTTTTTTTTCCGGTGGATGGAGACGCAGAAGCACTGGGTGTATGCGCCGTTGTTTGCGATCACGGGCGTGCTGATGACGGCGACGCAGTCGATGGCGTGGATGCTGGTGGTGCTGGAGCTGCTGTTTCTGCTGACGCGGCGGAAGCTCAAGCCGCTGGATGGGCCGCTGTGGATGGCGGGGGTGAGCGTGATGGCGCTGATACCGATTTACTGGTACAGCGGTCGGACGATTTACCTGGAGCGGCTGACGGAGCGGGGGGCGGATACGTCGTTGACGTGGATCACGCGGTACACGGACATGTCGTGGCGGACGGTGGCGAGTTTGCCGACGGAGCAGCTGCTGGGGTATTTGTGGCCGGTGTATCCGCCGGACAGGCGGATCGAGGACTGGTACAGCCTGCGGCCGGATTTTGATGCGCACCTGGCGACGCGGTCGTGGGCGTGGCTGGCGGAGATGGAGTGGTGGGGGGCGGTGGTGCTGCTGGTGCTGCTGTTTGTGGGGTTGGTACCGTGGCGAAGGCTCGTGGGGCGCGCGGCGCCGGGAGAGGTGCCGGGGATGGGGCGGCGGTGGTGGATCGGGTTGTGGGTGGGGATTCCGACGGTGGCGCTGGCGCTGACGTGGATTCCGAAGGACTCGCCGTGGCATGCGCGGGTGTGGCATGGGCTGACGGTGCAGCCGATCTGGGAGCCGCGGTACCTGGCGATCGTGGCGCCGGCGCTGGTGTTGTGGCTGGCGCTGGTGCTGCGGAATTTGCCGACGCGGGTGGTGCGGGTGGGGATGGGCGCGGTGGTGGTGCTGGCGAGTGCGGGGTCGGCGGTGCTGGCGAACCAGTGGACGTACCGGAACGCGCCGCTGCACCGGGCGGCGGCGATTGCGGCGCGGTATGCGGAGGGGGGAACGTATGACACGGTGGCGATCGGGAATCCGGCGTTGTCTTTCCTGGGGGAGGTGGACGCGGTGAGTTATCCGCTGGCGCTGCATAAACGGCCGGACCCGGGGGAGGTGCGGCGGGCGGCGCCCAACGGGGGGATCCGGTACAAGCTGGGGGCGTTGACGGTGGGTCGGGAGCTGGGGCCGGATCTGTATTCAACGCAGCGGTTTCTGCGGCTGGCGAAAGTGACGCCGGAGGTGAAGACGATTGTGCTGACGGATCGGAACGGGGATTTGCAGCCGGGGGAGGATGGGTTGTCGGATGGGGCGGTGGGGAAGCTGCTGGGGGAGGAGTGGAAGCTTGTGGAGACGGAGCGGTATGGGTGGCATTATGAGTGGCGGCCGTATTTGTTTCACACGTGGCGGACGCGGGTGTGGGTGAGGAGGTGAGGGGTGGGTGACGGGGGTTGGGTGACGGGTGACGGGTGACGGGTGACGGGTGACGGGTGACGGGTGACGACGGGTGACGGGTGACGACGGGTGACGGGTGACGGGTGACGGTGAGGGGTGAGGGTGTGGAGGGGCGGTGGATATCGTGTCGGCGAAAGTTTATCGGGCTTTCACGTTCCGCGGGCAGGCTGGCCGACGTATAACTTCGGTATGTCGACTTTTCCCACTACTGCTCGTCCCAAGCCGTTTGGTCTCGCTGGAGGCACCGACGCGGCGACGGTGATTGACCGGATGCCGCCGCATGATTTATCGGCGGAGGCGGGGGTATTGGGGTCGATGATCATCGATCCGCAGGTGATCGGTCCTGTGTGCATGTTCCTGCAGAAGCACGAGATGTTCTTCAAGGAGGAGAACCAGACGATCTTCCGGGTGCTGACGGAGTTGTTCGAGAGCAACACGCCGGTGGACGCGATGATCCTGCATTCGACGCTGAAGACGAAGAACCTGCTGGAGCAGGTGGGGGGGATCGAATACATCAAGGAACTGGCGAATGCGGTGCCGACGAGCGCGCACGCGGAGTATTACGCGGCGATCGTGAAAGAGAAGGCGATGCTGCGGTCGCTGATTTCGGCGTGCACGAGCACGCTGCGGGATTGTTATGAATCGGGGGATCCGGCGGCGACGGTGCTGGATCGGGGCGAGGGGCGGATTTTTGAAATCGCGCAGCAGAAGACGAGCAACCAGGCGGTGCCGCTGACGGACGTTCTGCATGAGACGTTTGAGATGCTGGACCGGCAGACGGGGGAGCATCTGTCGGGGGTGCCGAGCGGGTTCATTGAGCTGGACAATTTGACGAGCGGGCTGCAGCGGGGGGAGATGATCATCATTGCGGCGCGGCCCAGCGTGGGAAAGACGTCCTTCGCGATGAACATGATTGAATATGTGGGGATCGACCGGGAGAAGCCGTGCGCGGTGTTTTCGCTGGAAATGTCGAAGCAGCAGTTGGCGCAGCGCATGTTGTGTTCGCGGTCGGGGGTGGATTCGCACAAGCTGCGGCGGGGGATGTTGTCGAAGCAGGATCGGGATCGTTTGAGCTATGCGGTCGGGGAATTGGCGAAGGGGCAGGTGTTCATCGATGACACGCCGGGGCTGACGCTGATGGATTTGCGCACCAAGGCGCGGCGGTTGAAGCTGCAGTACAACATTGAGCTGATTTGCCTGGATTATCTGCAGCTGATGGAAGCGCCGGGGCGGGCGGACAACCGGCAGCAGGAAATCGCGACAATTTCGCGTGGCGTGAAGGCGCTGGCGCGTGAGTTGAATGTGCCGATCTTGTGTTTGTCGCAGTTGAATCGTGCGAGCGAATCGGAGCAGCGGTTGCCGCGGACGAGCGATTTGCGCGAGTCGGGGAGCATCGAGCAGGATGCGGACGTGGTGATGCTGCTGCATCGGGAAGCGGTGATGCATCGCGGGGACCAGGAGTGGATGGATGCGAATCCGGACAAGATCAACGAGGCGTTGATCATCGTGGCGAAGCAGCGCAACGGGCCGTGCGACAATGTGAAGCTGACGTTCCTTTCGGGGCAGACGCGGTTTGTGAATTACAATCCCGGCGTGTGACGCCGGAAACTCAAAACTCAAAACGCAAAACTCAGAACTCAAAACTCAGAACTTTGGTGGGAGGGTGGTTGCCATTGCGGGGGGAGGGGCGGGGCCGGGGGAGCAGTCGCAGATCAGGCGGCAGACGACCCCGTTCCGGGACTTCCCTTTTTCCTGGTGAAGTGGGGAGCGCGTTGAGAGGGCGGGCAGCCGGAGTCGCTGGGATGAGCGGGGATCCTTGCTGTCAGCGATGACGGGGTCGTTCCTTGGGCAGTGGGGGGGTGATGGCGGCGCGGAGGAGGGCGAGGGTTTTGGGGTTGATCTTTCGTTTCGCGGCTTCTTCGAGGGCGGTGGTGCCGAGTTTTTCGGATTTCACGTGGACCTTTGCGCCGTGGGCGAGGAGCCAGGGGATGGCGCGGGTGCGGCCCCAGTGAAGCTGCGTGACGAGGATGCGGGTGCATTCGGCGGCGAGTTTTTGGGGATCGGTGAGGCGTTCGATGACGGCGAGAGCGCCGGTGTGGTTTTCCTCGGAGGCGTGGTAGAGGGATTCGTTGTCGCAGGGGTCGGCACCGGCGCGGATCAGGAGTTCGGCGAGTTCGGGGAAGTCGTGGCGGCCGCAGCAGCCGAAGAGGGGGGCGATGGGCCAGGTGTCGCCCCAGAGCCAGGTGGCGGCGACGTCGGCGCCGGCGTCGAGGAGTTGCTGGGCGATGGCGAGCATGGCGTTGCGCGCGGCGGGGGATTCGAGGGGGAGGGCGGAGTTGGTGGAGTAGTGGAGCGCGGTCCAGTGGTTTTCGTCACGGGCGCGGGCGAGGCCGGGTTGCTGCTTGAGCAGGCGGGTGACGAGGGGGAGGTCGGCGAGCAGGCAGGCGTGGAAGAAATCGAGCGGGCCGAAGGCTTCGCGAAGCGGGGGGATGAAGCGGGTTTCGCTGACGGCGGCGGCGGCGAGGGCGGTGAGGCGGTCCATTCCGCCGCGGGCTTTGACGTCGGCTCCGGCTGCGATGAGGGCGCGGAGGGCCTGGTCGTGGGCGGGGCCGGCGGGTCGGGTTTTGCGATGTTCGACGAGGCGGTGGAGGGGTCGGTGGCGCGCCGGGGTGGTGCTGACAACGTTGGGATCTGCGCCGGCGGCGAGAAGTTTCTGGATGCGACGAGCGTCGCCGGCGAAGGCCGCATCCATGAGCGGCTTCCACCGGGCGATCTTGTGGCCGCGGCGATGGGGCGGCAGTGCGGCAATCGCCGGATCGATGTCGGTGGGGGATGGCGGGGCGCCTGCGGGGGCGAGCATGGGGTATTGGCCGTTGTCGGGATTGGGGACGTGGCCGGTGCGGATGGTGAGGCGGTTTTTGCCGGGGCGGGAGAGGAAGAGGCGGGTGACGGTGATGATGCGGAAGCGGCCTTCGCCCATGGTGCGCATCGCGGCCCAGGCTTCAGCGGGGGTGGGCGTGCCGGGGAGGGCGATGCGTTCCCAGGCGGGGCCGGCGGATTCGTCGAGGCGTTCGAGGGTTTCGGTGACGGTGCCGTCGGCGTGCCAGATGGCGATGCGGCGGTATTGTGCGGGGAGATTGGCGGACTGGATGTGGGCGCGGGCGGCGTGGGTGGTGAGGGCGGGGGTTTCGGGGGCGACGGGGATCCAGCGGGGGCTGCAGGCGGCGGGGTTCCAGCGTTCGAGGAGGGCGAAGCTGTCGGGCCAGGCATTCTTGCGCGGCCATGGGGGCGGGGCGTTGCGAAGCGTTTCGAGGGCGGCGAGGAGGGCGGGATTTTTTTCGTCGCGGGCGGCGGCGAGGTGCTTGTCGGTGATGTTGGAGGCGCCGACGTGTTGGGCGATGAGGCGGACAATTTCGAGGCCGTGGGGGTGATCGCCGTGGGTGGCGCCGTGGATGGCGGTGTGCAGGACATCGCCGACCCACTGGTTGAGGGCGTCGGTGCGGGCGCCGCGCTGCAGGAGCCAGGCGACCATGGGGGTGTGACCGTGCCAGGCGGCCTGGTGGAGGGCGGTGCCGCCCCAATCGCCGTGGACTTCCAGATCGAAGCCGACGTCGGCCATGAGTTTGACGGCGCGGAGGTTGCCGGCGGAGGCGGCATGGGTGAGGAGCTTGTGATCGGCGGTGGTGAGGAGCTCGGCGAGGGGCGGGAGCTGTTTGAGCAGGGCACGGGCGCGGCGGGAATCGCCGGCGGAACAGGCGGCGAGGAAGGCGTCCTTGTCGGTCATGGGAGCGGCAGCGCCGGCGGCTTCGAGGACCTTGGCGAACTCGGTGCGGCCGAGGCGTCGGGCGAGGGCGAGCGGGGTGGCGCCGTCGCGGCCGGGGCGGTTGACGTCGGCGCCGGCGTCGACGAGGGCCTGGGCGACGGCGGCGCTGCGACCGCGGAAGATGGCGAAGTGGAGCGGGGTCCAGCCGGCGAGGGCGCCGCGGTCGCCGACGAAGTTGACGTCAGCGCCGCCTTCGAGAAAGACGCGCAGGCCGGGGACATCTTCGAAGTCGAGCTTGTGGGCCATGCAGTAGCTGGCCCATGCGGGGCGGGGGCGTTTTTCGAGCAGGGCGTGGAGGACGGCGCGGGCTTC
>JBEHXY010000183.1:0-7782 GCA_048498455.1 Planctomycetota bacterium
GATGAGCGGGGCGCGGTAGACGACGAGGAGGTTGCCCATGGGGGCGAGGAGGTCTTTGTCGAGGTCGAGGGTGGTGGCGTCGTGGAATTGCTGGAGGGCACGGTCGAAGGCGGCGGGGGCGGCGGGATCGATGCGCGGGAGGGCGGTGCGGAGATCGGTGTAGAGGGTGTGGAGGTCGAGGGTGGTGATGATGGCGTCGACGGCCTTCTGGGGGACGGCGGCGATGGCGGCGGGGGTGAAGGGGTCGGGGGCGGCGAGGCGGAGGAGTCCGGTGCGGGGGCCGTCGATGCCGATGAAGGTTTCCTGGGTCCAGGCCTTGGAGGTGAAGGTGGCGGTGTAGCCGCACTGGGTGACGGAGGAGAGGCCGAGGGTGTCGAGGATGGCGTGGAATTGGGGAGGGAGGTTGGGGGGCACGGTGGGATCGTTTTTGAGGCCGTGGTCGATGTTGGCGATGGCGGCGCGGACATCGGCGTAGGCGGCGAGGGCGGGCGGGCTGGCGGGCGCGCTGGGCTGTGGCGCGAGGGCTTTGGCGAACTGAGGGTTTTTGGCGATGGGGGCGCTGGATTGGAGGAGGGGCGCGGCATCCATTCCGAAGGCGAGCACCACCAGGGAATCGTTGGAGGCGAGGGAGGGTTTGTGGGGGCCGGCGGGGGTGGATTCGACGATGTTGGTGAGGGCGGCGACGAGGCGTTTGGCATCGGGGCCGGCATCGCAGAAGAGGGCCATGCGGAAGGCAGGATCGGTGGGGTTCTTGTCAAAGTCGATGGGGGCGATGTAGAGAGCGGCGGGGTGTTTCCAGTAGGGGGTGAGGAGGGTTTTGACGATCTGGAACTGGAGTGTGGCGGCGTCGGCATTGCCGGAGCGCCGGGCGAGGATCTGGGGAAGGGTGGTGGAGAAGAAGGCGGGGAGGGTGGAGGCCTTGAGGAAACCCTCGAGGTTGGAGCCGGCGTACTGGGGGGCGAGTGCGTCGGCGCCTTGCCATCCGATGTAGAGGAGGGCGTCGCCGGGGACGATGTTGTCGAGCGGCGCGGCGTGCGCGGTGGCCGCGGCAAGGAACAAGGCGGCGGCGAGCGAACGGTGGAGGAAGGACATGCGCATGGCGGCTCCTTTGGCGAGGAATGGTTAGGATAGCGACGCGGTGGGCCGAAGGGAAAAGGAGAAGCGTGGAGTTTCCGGCGTACATTCATGTGTTCGGGCGGGCGGTGCATCCGCATCCGGTGATGGAGGGGAGCGCGTATGCGGTGGGGTTGCTGACGCGCTGGGCGGTGGGGCGGTGGCGGGGCGTGGATGGGCGGGACGAGCGGTCGGTGGAGCGGCGGCTGTGGCAGGTGGCGGGGGCGGTGGTGGGGGCGCTGGTGGGGGCGAAGCTGCTGGCGTGGGCGGAGAACTGGCGGGAGGTGGTGCAGGCGACGGGGGCGCTGGGGCTGGAGGCGTGGATCGGGGGCAAGACGATCGTGGGGGGATTGGCGGGGGCGTGGGTGGGCGTGGAGATCGCCAAGAAGATGACGGGGGTGCGGGAGCGGACGGGGGATGCGTGGGTGTATCCGCTGTGCGTGTCGATGGCGATCGGGCGGGTGGGGTGTTTTTTGACGGGGCTGAGCGATCAGACATATGGGACGTCGACGGGGTTGCCGTGGGGAGTGGATTTTGGCGATGGGGTGCGGCGGCATCCGACGCAGTTGTATGAGAGCATGTTCATGCTGGTGCTGGCGGGGGTGTTGGCGTTGTGGCAGTGGCGGAGCGGGATGGGGTGGAAGACGGGGCGACTGTTTCGGGGATTCATGCTGGGGTATTGCGGGTGGCGGTTTTGCGTCGAGTTCATCAAGCCGACGGACAAGTGGGTGGGGGGGTTGAGCGTAATCCAGGTGTTCAGTCTGGGTGTGTGTGTGTACTGCGCGTGGGTGCTGTGGCGGGAGGGGCGGCGGGAAGCAGGGCGGCCGGTGCTGGCGGAGGTGGCGGGCGGCGATTGAGGGAAGGGGCGGGGCGCGGGGGGATCAGGCGCGGGCGGTGACGATCCAGGCGGAGGCGGGCATGCTGACGCCCTGGTCGGTGTCGAAGGGCAGGAGGTGGGCGACGAGTTTTTCGCGGATCTCTGTTTGGACGGCCGGCGGGGCATCGGTGGCGCGCTGGGCGATGCCGATGGCGGTGAGGAGGAATTCGGCGGCGGCCTGGGGGTTGGTGCCGGGGCCGGCGACGAACATGCGGGATTTCCAGGGGGCGATGGTGATGTGCTGGAAGCCGGCTTTGCTGAGGATTTCACGGAGGTAGTCGGGGTCTGCGAAGGCGAAGGGGCCGGGGGCGCGGGGCGGGGGCATGGGCATGTCGAAGTAAGCGGCCATGATGTTGCGGACGTCGAGCATCCAGGGGTTTTCGGTGGGGGCGGCCCAGCAGGCGAGGGCGAGACGGCCGGTGGGAAGGAGGCGGGTGTGGAGGTGGGCGAAGGCGGCGTAGGGATCGGAGAAGAACATGATGCCAAAGCGGGAGAGGAGAAGGTCGAAGGAGGCGGGGGGCAGGTGGGTGTGGGCGGCATCTTCAAGGGCGAAGTGGAGATCGGCCTTGGGGGGATGTGCGGCGGCTTTGCGCCTGGCTTCGGCGATGAGGGGCGGGGAGATGTCGAGGGCGGTGACGGCGCCGCCGGGAGCGACGCGGCTGGCGACTTCGAGGGCGAGGGCGCCGGCGCCACAGCCGACGTCGAGGACGCGGAGGCCGGGGGTGAGTGCGGCGGCGTCGAGGAGGGCGTTGCCGATGGGGACGAGGCTGGCTTCGAATTTGGCGGCGTTGGCGAGCCAGCGTTCGCCGCTGGGGCCGGCCCACATTTGTTCTTCGGAGGGGCGGGGGTCGGAGGCGGTCATGGCTTGTCCCTCACAAGAAGGTTGAACGGACAAGATGTTTTTTCCCGGGTGAGTGCAGCGCGTGTGATGTAGCATAGCGGCCGCCGGCCGTTCAAGCATGCGGCGGCATGGATTCTGGAGGTTCTTCATGGCGGATCGGCCGTACATTTTTTATGAGCTGACGAATTCGGTGTGTCCGCACTGCCTGCGGAAGGTGGAGGCGAAGATCGTCATTCAGGAGGGGCGGGTGTACATGCACAAGTGGTGTCCGGTGCACAAGCTGGTGAAGGTGCTGATTTCGACGGATGAATCGTACTTCAAGCAGCAGCGGGATTTTTTAAAGCCGGGGCAGATGCCGCGGAAGTTCAACACGCCGATCAAGTATGGGTGTCCGTTTGATTGCGGGTTGTGTCCGGATCACGAGCAGCATTCGTGTCTGACCTTGGTGGAGATCACGGATCAGTGCAATTTGCGTTGTCCGGTGTGCTATAGCGAGAGCGGTCCGCATCGGCCGACGCATCGGAGCATGGAGCAGATCGAGTTCATGCTGGACGCGGTGGTGCGGAACGAGGGGGAGCCGGACGTGGTGCAGATTTCGGGGGGGGAGCCGACGATCCATCCGGAATTCTGGCGGGTGCTGGAGCTGGCGAAGAGCAAGCCGATCAAGCATCTGATGCTGAATACGAACGGGGTGAAGATTGCGGCGGAGCGGGATTTTGCAAAGAAGCTGGCGGCGTATATGCCGGGGTTTGAGGTGTACCTGCAGTTCGATTCCCTGCGGCCGGACTCGCTGGTGAAGTTGCGCGGGGAGGACTTGCGGGAGGTGCGAGTGAAGGCGCTGGAACGGTTGAACGAGCACAACGTGTCGACAACGCTGGTGGTGACGTTGCAGAAGGGGGTGAACGAGGGGGAGATCGGGGAGATCATCGATTTTGCGTTGAAGCAGAAGTGCGTGCGCGGGGTGACGTTTCAGCCGGTGCAGGTGGCGGGGCGGCTGGATGCGTTTCACGCGGAGAACGATCGGCTGACGCTGTCGGAGGTGCGGCAGAAGATTCTGGAGCAGTCGCCGGTGTTTAAGGCGGAGGATGTGATTCCGGTGCCGTGTCATCCGGATTGCCTGGCGATGGCGTATGCGTTGAAGATGGGGGATTGCGTGACGCCGCTGACGGGGATGATGGATCCGAAGTTATTATTGAGCGGGGAGGGGAACACGATTGTGTATGAGCGGCACAAGGGGGTTCGGGAGCAGATTTTCAAGGCATTTTCGACGGCGCATTCGCCAGGGAGCGGGGCGTTGGCGTTGAAGCATTTGTTGTGTTGTCTGCCGGAGATTCAGGTGCCGGAGGAGATCGGGTATAGCAATTTGTTCCGGGTGATCATCATGAAGTTCATGGATGCGTGGGACATGGATGTGCGCAGCGTGAAGAAGACGTGCGTGCACATTGTGCATCCGGACGGGCGGATTATTCCGTTTGATACGTTCAACTTGTTTTATCGGGATGAGCGGGAGAAGGCGCTGGTGCGGCAGGAGATGGTGGGCGTGACGGTGGGCGGGCGGTAAAACGCAAAACGCAAAACGCAAAACCTTGGGCGATGGGCGGGTTCTGGGTGCGGGGCGATTGGCTTATGCGAGGGGGTGCTTTTTCTGCAACGCGGCGAGGGCCTTCTGGTAGAGGGTTTTGAGGGTGGCGGGTGGGTGTTGGGAGAGGGACCAGGTGAGGCCGTCGCGGATGTCTTTTTCGGGGAGGGTGGTGATGCGTTGCTGGTGCTGGACGAGGGCGGCGGCGATGGCGGCGTAGTAGAGGAGGGTGGCGGTGTCGCCTTGGAGCGGGGAATCGGGGGTGGTGCGGGCATGGGTGGCGAAGGTTTTCAGCGCGACGAGGAGGTCGAGCGGGGGGCGCTTCATGGTGAGGAGTTTGTGGAAGGTGGTGGCGGGGGGAAGGGCTTTGAGGAGGGGGCGGAGGAAGTCGGCGTCGGCGGTGGGCGGGCTGAGGAGGTCGGGAAGGAGCGGGGCGGCGAGCTGGTGTTTGAGGGCGGCGGCGGCGTCTTTGGGGGTCCAGGGAGAGGGGAGGGCGGGGTCGAGGAGCTTGGCGAGTTGTGCGGCGGGGAGGCGGGAGAGGGCGGCGGGGGTGATTTTTTTAGGGGTGGATTTCACGGCTGGGCCTCCGAGAGGGCGGTGTGGAGGGCGGCGAGCTCGTCGTCGATGGCGGCATCGTCGCGTTCGTACTCGGCGATGGCGGCGCGAAGAAGGCGGGCATAGAGACGCTTGGCGGTGACGAGGAGGTTGGCGGCCTGGGTGGGGGAAGCGAGGCCGAGGGTTTTGGCGAGGTCGGCGTAGCTGGGGGGCGCGGTGTTGTCGTAGATGGGGGCGAGGATGCGGGTCTGGAAGACGGCCCAGACGTCGGGGCGGCGGGTGCGGCGGCACTCGTGGCGCATGGCGTCGAGGACGTTCTGGAGGAGGGTGCGGGCCCAGGCGGCTTCGGCGGCGCGGGCGGGGGTGGGATCGGTGGCGGGGAGGTGGAGGGGCGTGGGGGTGGGCCTGGCGACGGATTTGCGGTGGCGGGAGGCGGCGTAATTGTTGAGGCTGGTGAGGAGGAAGGTGCGGAAGCGGCCGCGGGAGGCGTCGGCGTGCTTGAGGATGCTCTTGGCGAGGACTTTGTCGGCGACGAAGGATTGCAGGAGGTCGTCGGCGTCGGCGGGTTTGAGCTTGCGGGCGGTGCGGAGGTAGGACTTGAGGGCGGGGAGGTAGCGGGCGAGGAGGGAGGCGAGGGCTTTTTTGCGGGCTTCGGGGGCGGAATCGGAGGCGCGGCGGACGAGCGACCAGTGGGTGGGGGGAAAGGGATGGTAGGTGGAGCGCATGGGGGGAATGTACTGGGGGAAGGGCGAATGGCGAAGGGGAAAGCGGTCGGAGGGGATTTTGGGTTTCTTTGGCGCGCTGTTCCCCTTTTCAGGATGCGCCCTACAATCGTCGCACTTGCCAGAAGGAGCGTCCATGTCGAAAGCCACCGGATCGAAATCCACATCGAAAGCCACGCCGAAGCATTCGTCGAATGAACTTCCGCCACGGAGCCGGGTGCCGGTGGCCGACCAGTGGGATCTCACGCAGCTGTTTCCCAACGATGGGGCGTGGGAGAAGGAGTTTGCGTATTGGGAGGCGACTTATCCGGGGTATGCGAAGTTCAAGGGGACGCTGGCATCGGGGCCGCAGGCGATTGCGGCGGTCCTGCGGTTTGATGCGGAGCTGGAGCGGCGGGTGGAGAAGGTGGGGAATTATGCGAACCTGCGGTCGTCGGGGGACAACGCCGAGCCGGCGGCGCAGCGGATGAAGGGGCGTTTTTCGCTGCTGGCGGCGAAGCACAACGAGGCGGCGTCGTTCATCCGGCCGGAGCTGCTGGCGATTCCCGAAGCGAAGATGAACAAGTTCATGAAGGCGCCGGAGCTGGCGGAGTGGAAGCTGGCGCTGGAGCGGATCGTGCGGTATCGGCCGCACACGTTGACGCTGAACGAGGAAAAGATCCTGGCGCTTTCGGCGAACATGGCGGGGGGGCCGTCGGAAGTGTTCCGGCAGCTCAATGACACGGACATGGCGTGGCCGACGGTGGAGGATGAGACGGGTCGTCCGACGCAGTTGGGGCACTCGGCGTATTCGCGGCTGCTGCATTCGCGCAAGCGGTCGGTGCGGAAGGCGGCGTTTCACGCGTATTACACGGAGTATGAAGCGCACAAGCACACGCTGGCGGCGTCGTACAACGCGGCGGTGCAGGGGGACGTGTTTTTTGCCAAGGCGCGGAATTATCCGAGCGCCCGGGATGTTTCGCTGTTTGCGGACAACGTGCCGGCGGCGGTGTATGACTCGCTGATTGCGGCGGTTCACAAGCACCTGCCGACGAACCACCGTTATTTGGCGTTGCGGAAGAAGGCGCTGAAGCTGGATGCGGTGCACATGTACGATGTGTATGCGCCGATGGTGCCGGGGGTGAAGACGCATTACACGTGGGAGCAGGCGGCGAACACGGTGGCGGACGCATTGGCGCCGCTGGGGACGCAGTACACCAACGCGTTGCGGGAGGGGCTGACGACGGGGCGGTGGTCGGACCGGTATCCGAACAAGAACAAATCGTCGGGGGCGTTTTCGTCGGGCGGGTTTGATGGGCCGCCGTACATCATGATGAACTACCAGCCGGAGGTGCTGGATCACACGTTCACGCTGGCGCACGAGGCGGGGCACTCGATGCACACCTGGCTTTCGGCGCGGAACCAGCCGTACCAGTATTACGGTTACACGATTTTCGTGGCGGAGGTGGCGAGCACGTTCAACGAACAGTTGCTGCTGAAGCATCTGCTGGACCGGGCGAAGTCGAACCGTGAGAAGGCGCACCTGATCAACCATGCGATCGATGAGATCCGCAACACGATCGTGCGGCAGACGATGTTCGCGGAGTTTGAGAAAATTTCGCATGAGCTGGTGGAGAAGGGGGAGCCGCTGACGGTGGAGCTGTTGCGCGGGGAGTATCGCAAGCTGCTGGAGCTGTATTTCGGCGTGGCGCCGGGCAGCAAGGAGAAGCCGGGGAAGGTCAGCAAGTTTGTAATCGATCCGGAACTGGAGCTGGAGGGGATGCGGATTCCGCACTTCTACCATTCGTTCTACGTGTACAAGTATGCGACGGGTCTGTCGGCGGCGATTGCGCTTTCGGAGGGAGTGCTCAACGGGGGCGAGCGCGAGCTGAACGATTACCTGAACTTCCTGAAGGGCGGGTGCTCGAAGTGGCCGCTGGATCTGTTGCGGGATGCGGGCGTGGACATGGAGAAGCCGGCGCCGGTGGAGACGGCGTTGAAGCGGTATGGTGAGCTTGTGGACCAGCTGGAGGAACTGCTTTAACCGGCGTGCCTATCATCACCCTGACCGACACCGGCAATGCGAGGATCGCCCCATGCCAACGACCAATCCCCT
>JBEHXY010000184.1:0-7762 GCA_048498455.1 Planctomycetota bacterium
GGCGCACCGCCGCCTGGACCGCCCTCGCCACCACCGGCATGGCCGCCTGCCTCGCCCTCGGCTTCTGGTGCGGAAGCGCCCGCCCCGCGCAAAGTCCCATCAACTCGCCCATCGCCACAACCGTCAACCGCGCCCCGCCCGCCGGGCAAACCGCCGTCGCCTCTACCGGTGGGGCGGCCGCTGCCGGTGGGGGGGCCAAAGACTTCTGGTCCGTGCAGCGCCTGCGCGCCTATGCCGCCCAGCAACCCGCCGTCGAAAATCCCGCGCCCCCGCGCCGCAATTTCTGGACCCTTGGCCAAATTGGAGGCTGACATGAAACGTTGCCCACGCCCCCTCCTCCTGCTCGCCCTCGCCCTCGCCGCGCTCGCCGTCTTGCCCGGCTGCGTCCCCGAACGCGTCGTCTGGTCCCCCGACGGCTCCCGCGCCGCCGTCATCGCCTCCGACGGCCTCCGCCTCTGCGACCCCAACGGCAAACTCGGCGAACCCCTCCTCCCCGGCCAAATCCAACGCGTCGCCTGGCTCCCCGACGGCAAACACCTCGTCGTCGTCCGCACGGCCGTCTGTCCCACCTGGAACGATGTCGTCCAACTCGTCCCCGGCTACAGCCAGCGCATCCGCGACTCAGCCGCCGCACGCGTCAAACTCGTTGCCGCCGGCGGCGACGAGGCCGCCCTGCAAAATCCTGACAATTGGAACACTGCCGACCAGGCCCGCCTGATGGTGCTCTACCTCCGCGACAAAGACCCCACCCTCCGAAAAGACCTCGCCGACCATTGGGACAAAATCGCCGACCTCTCCTACGACATCCCCGTCTGTGAGGTCTATGACCTCTCCTCCGGTGAAGCCAGAAAACAAGGCCAGACCCTCATGCATGGCCCCATGAATTGGTCCATGGAAGTCAGGCCCTCTCCCACCGGTGCTGCCGTCGCCATCACCATGTGGGATGGGAAAAGTGACGCCAGCTTCACCATGGTCTCCGCGACCACCTTTGGCCCCGACGACGACGCACTCCCCGTGGGCGAAACCTGCGCTTACCCCGATTGGTCCCCCGACGGCAAAGCGCTCTTTTTCCTCGCCCCTTCCAAGCAACAGTGGGGCCCCCTCACACGCAGCCAGGACATCACCGACAAAGACAGGTTCGGCTTCCGCGCCATGCTCCCTGTCGCCGGCGACAAATCCGCCGACGTCCGCTTCGGCACCCTCGTGCGCCGCACCCTCATCGGCGAAGATGGCAAGCTGATCGAGCA
This sequence comes from Planctomycetota bacterium, assembly GCA_048498455.1. Taxonomy (GTDB): domain Bacteria; phylum Planctomycetota; class Phycisphaerae; order WQYP01; family WQYP01; genus CALCHA01. The sequence goes on from JBEHXY010000184.1 coordinate 1,248, forward strand.
TTACGCCAAGCTTCCCCCCGCCGAAGACCTCGCCGGCCTCGTCTACGAACCCATGGGCCGCGTCCGCACCGCAAAAGACGGCCGCGTCTTCTTCACCTCCCGCGACGTCCAACTCCCCGCCACCGCCGCCGACCTCCCCACCCGGCAATCCCTCTTCTTCATCCAGCCCGGCAAGCAATCCACCGTCTCCCGCGCCGCACCGCGCAGCGTCGAAGCCGCCCTCGGCAACCAGCTCTCCCTCTTCGAACTCTCCCCCGACGACGCCTTCATCTCCGTCCCCTCCGACCACGGCCAAATCTCCATCCTCAACGTCGCCAAAGGTGAAGTCCAGCGCGTCCAACCCATCGAAGACCGCACCAGCAACGACTGGACCCTCCAGTCCATCCCCACCTGGCGCTCCGCCACCGAACTCACCTTCGTCCGCCCCGTCAAGGAAGGCTCCGCCGAACGCGAAGTCGTCCTCCACTCCCTCACCGACAACTCCGAAAAAACCCTCAGCGCCACCTGGCCCGAGCCCGCCCGCAAAGACTGGCTCACCCCCTCAACCCCATGACCGAAAACAGCAGGCTGCAGCACGTCAGCGCCCCCTCCGCCTTCGCCAACTCATCGCACGCCACCGCCACGGTCCGCACCCCGCGCCCCTCCAGCCGCTCGCGCGTCCGCGGAAAGTGCGCCGGATACAAAACCGTCTCGCCCACCCGCAGCCCGTTCGCCCCATACGCCTCCGCCGGATCCACCTCCACCCGCTCCAGTCCCGCGAAAGCGGTGGGGGGGATCCATGCCCCATTCACCAGCAACAGCCCCTCGCCTACCTCCGTCGCCGCCGACTTCAAATGCAAACACCCCGCCACCTCCACCCCTTCCACCCGGTACCCCCGCTCCCCCAGGATCCCTTCCAACTGTCGAACCCCCTCCTCGTTCGTCCGCGCCGACTGCCCCACAAACACCCGCTTCCCCACCACCAGCACATCGCCCCCATCCACCGTCCCCGGCTCCCGAATCTCCAGCAGCCGCCGGTATTCCCCAAGCGCCTCCGCCACCGCCGCCGTCTCCCCGCGCCGGGTCGCCGCCCCCGGCCGCGTGATCACCGCCACCTCCTCCACCACCACCGCCGTGTCCTCGATGAACACCGAATCCGCAAACGCCTCCTCGCCCGCCAACCGCCGCACCCGCACCCCCAACCCCTCCAGCGCCCGCTCATACCCCGCATGCTGCGCCCGCGCCATACCCACATCAATCCCCACCCGCTCCAAATGCGTCAACTCACACCCCCCAATCCCCCCACTCACCCCCCGCGTCAAAGCCATCAACATCTATCACCCTTTAGCAAGTCCCCACACCCACCCTATCACACCACAATCTCTTCGTGCCTCTTCGTGACCCTTCGTGTCTTCGTGCCTTCGTGTTTCCGTCGTCCCCCGTCCTCCCCCGTCGTCGCCATCCGTGTTCATCCGCTTCATCTGTGGCTCCCCCCGTCCCCTCAAGTCAACGTCGGCGAAACCTCGTCCCCCGCCTCCGGTGGCTGCGGCCCCACCGGCTTCTCCACCTTCCCCAGGCCCTTGATCTCCTCCACCGTCAACACCTTGAAATCCGGATCCGGCGCACTCGGCTGCCCCACCCGCTCACTCTTGGGCACCGCCGGATTCGCCTTCTTCCTCCGCGGCGACTTCGGCGGCCGCTTCCCCGCATTCAACTCCTCCGCAAACCGCTTCTTCGAAATCAGCAAATGGTGATACGACTGCCCGAACCGGTGCGCCTCATCGCGAATGTGCTGCAACAGCTTCAACGCCGCATTCGTCCGCGACAACTTCAGCGGACCGCTCCGCGCCTGCACATAAATCTCCTCCTCCCGCTTCGCCAGCGAAATCACCATCGGCGGCCGCGCGTCCATCTGCGAAAACGCGTCCTGCGCCGCGTGCAATTGCCCGAGCCCCCCGTCGATCAAAATCACATCCGGAAACAGCTCCGCATTGTGCCCCGCATCCCGATACCGCCGCGACACCACCTCCGCGATCGATTTGTAATCATCCACCCCCGTCACCGATTTGATCCGAAACCGCCGGTACCCATTCTTGAACGGCCGCCCGTCGATGAAACACACCAGCGACCCCACCGTCGCCTCCCCCTGGAAATGCGCAATGTCGATCCCCTCGATGCTCCGGATCGGCTCCGGCAGCTCCAGCAGCTCCTGCAGGTTCTTCAGCCCATGCCGGTGGTCCTGGAAAAATACCTCCGACTGGATCGTCTTGTCCGCCGTCAACCGGCTCCGCTCCGACAGCGCCCGCAGCGCCTTGATCTGGTCCCGCAGCGATGCCGCTTTCTCAAACTCCAGGTTCCTGCTCGCCGCCTCCATCTCCGCCGTCATCTCCCGCACCACCTCCGACCCCTTCGATTCCAGGAACCGCTTCAACCGGTCGATGTCCTGCCGATACGCCTCCCGCGAAATCTTGTCCGCGCACGGCGCCGTGCACTGCCGGATCGCATACAGCAGACAGGGCCGGAAGAACCGCTTCCGCTCATCCTCCTCCAGGATCTCCAAATGACACGTCCGGAACTTGAACACCCGCTGCAGGTGCTGCACCGCTTCCTTCAAGGCCGATGAACTGGTGAACGGCCCATACAGCTTCGTCCCGCTCGCCGACGGCTGCCGCGTGATGTACACCCCCGGATAATCATCCCGCGTCGTCACCTCCAGATACGGAAACGTCTTGTCGTCCAGCAGCCGCGCATTGAACCGCGGCTGGATGTCCTTGATCAGCCGGTTCTCCACCAGCAGCGCTTCCACTTCCGTGTCGCACGCCAGCGTGTCAAAATCCACCACATAATCCAGCAGCAACTGCTTGCCGAACCGCCCCAGGTCCGTCGACGGCACAAAATACGACCCCACCCGGTCCCGCAAGCTCCGCGACTTCCCCACGTAAATCACCACCCCCCGCGTGTCCTTCATCAGGTACACCCCGGGCGTCCCCGGCAGCCCCTTCGCCTTCTCCCGCAACCGCGAAAGCCGCACCGAGTCCGCCTCCGTCGGCCGCGGAAGCTGCACCTCATCCTTCCGCTCCTCGAGCACCGGATCCGTATCAAACGAATCCGCCCCCGGCGCAGACCCCTCCTCATCCTCCGACGGACTCGCCGCCAGCGGCTGATAGTCCGCAAGGATTTCCTCGGCAAGGGACTCGTCCGGATCCGGACCCGTCGGCATGTCTGGCTGCTGCGTCATTGGGCCGAATTATAGGCGCGCCCCCGCCCACAGACCTCCCAACCGCCGCCCCCGCCCCCGCGGTTGTCCCCACCCCCCATATCTGGTATGAATTTCCCGCCGATAAACAAATTTCCAAACCCCCGTTTCGTGTCCTTCGTGTCTTTCGTGGCCATTCCCGTCGTCGTCGTCCTCCGTCGTCGTCATTCGTGTCCATTCGTGTTCATTTGTGGTTAGTTTATAACCGTGCGAATCCTCCTCACCGTCCACCAGTTCCTTCCTGAGCACGCCTCCGGTACCGAAATCCTCACCCTCCATACCGCCCAGGAACTCCTCCGCCGCGGCCACCACGTCACCGTCTTCACCGGCTACCCCGCCACCCCCGGCACCCTTTCCGACCACCAGCGCTTCGACACTTACACCCACGACGGCGTCCCCGTCGTCCGCTTCCTCCACGCCTACGAACCCATGGCCGGACAGACCAACACCGTCGAGCTCGAATACAACAACCCCCTCTTCGGCCACTTCCTCCGCCGCTGGCTCCACAACAATCCCACCGACCTCGCCCACTTCTTCCACCTCTCCCGCCTCACCGCCGCCGCCGTCGACGCCTGCGCCGCCTCAGGTGTCCCCACCGTCGCCACCCCCACCGACTTCTACACCATCTGCCCCACCTCCCAGCTCCGCCTCCCCGATGGCGCCCTCTGCACCGGCCCCAATGCCTTCGCCGCCAACTGCATCCGCCACCTCACCCAGAATTCGAACTCCGGTCCCCTCGGCCGTCGTCTCCGCGTTCTCCCCGATGCCGCCGTCGCCGCCGGCGTCGTCGTCATCCAGAACGGCCTCATGCCCGAACGCTGGTTCTCCCCCTTCGTCCGCGCCTCCGCCGCCCGTCCCGAATTCATGCGCCAACGCCTCAACATGATCGACCGCCTCCTCGCTCCCACCCACCTCATGGAACACCTCCTCATCAAAAACGGCGTCCACCGCTCCCGCATCTCCCACCAGCCCTACGGCATCAGCCTCAAAGACATGCGCCGCGACACCCACAAGGGCACCGCCGAGCCCCTCCGCGTCGGCTTCATCGGCACCCTCTTCGAACACAAGGGCGCCCACCTCCTCATCCAGGCCGTCCGCTCCCTCCCACCCGAAATCCCCATCGATCTCCAGATCTACGGCAAGCTCCACGAGTTCCCCGACTACGTCGCCCACCTCCGCTCCCTCGCCGCCGACGACCCCCGCGTCCGCTTCATGAGCACCTTCCCCAATGACAAAATCGCCGACATCTTCGCCGGCCTCGACACCCTCGTCGTCCCCTCCGTCTGGTACGAAAACACCCCCCTCGTCATCTACTCTGCAATGGCCGCCGGCTGTCCCGTCCTCGCCACCAATCTCGGCGGCATGTCCGAAGCCGTCCTCCCCGAAACCAACGGACTCCTCTTCGAAAAAGGCGACTTCAAAACCCTCGCCAGGCACCTCCAGCGCCTCGCCCTTGATCGCCCCTTCCTCCGCCACCTCTCCGCCAACACCACCCTCCCCAAATCCATCCCCCAGTACGTCGACGAGCTCGAATCCATCTACGCCGATGTCCGTGCCTACGCCCACGCCCGCCACCACGCGGTGGGGGGGGCCAGCAGCCTCAACGTCGCTTCCGGGAGAGCCGCCATATGAACTGCCTCGTTCTCGGCGGAGCCGGCTTCCTCGGCTCCCACATCTGCGACCGCCTCGCCGCCGCCGGCCATTCCCTCCGCATCTTCGATCGCTTCGAAGCCGCCAAAACCAACATCGCCCACCTCCTCACCCCCGCCGGCGGTAGGGGGGCACACGCGGACAAGCCCGCCGCCGAACTCATCCAGGGCGACTTCGGCAACCAGTCCACCGTCCTCGAAATCACCAAAAACATCGACGTCGTCTTCCACCTCATCTCCACCACCCTCCCCAAATCTTCCAACGACGACATGGTCTTCGACGTCACCTCCAACGTCCTCCCCACCCTCCACCTCCTCGATGCCTGCAAAAAAAATGGCGTCAAAAAAGTCGTCTACACCTCCTCCGGAGGCACCGTCTACGGCGTCCCCACCACCACCCCCATCGCCGAATCCCACCACACCCACCCCATCTGCTCCTACGGCATCCACAAGATCACCGTCGAAAAATACCTCCACCTCTACTTCTCCCTCCACAAGCTCGACTACGCCGTCATGCGCGTCGCCAACCCCTACGGCGAACGCCAGCGCACCGATGGCGCTCAAGGCGCCGTCGCCGTCTTCCTCGGCAAAATGCTCCGCAACGAACCCATCGAAATCTGGGGCGATGGCTCCGTCGTCCGCGATTACCTCTACGTCGGTGACGTCGCCGACGCCGCCGAAAAGTGCGCCACCTACAACGCCCCTCCCGACGCACCCCGCACCTTCAACATCGGCGGGGGCCACGGCCTCTCACTCCTCCAGGTCATCGACGGCCTCTCCAAGGCCCTCCGCAAAACCCCCGAAGTCCGCTTCACCCCCGCCCGCGCACTCGACGTCCCCACCTCCATCCTCGACATCTCCCTCGCCCAGAAACACCTCCACTGGAACCCCCACACCTCCTTCGAACAGGGCCTCCAAAAAACCGTCGCCGCCTACATGCAAACCGGCGGCACCTCCCCCCTCGAACCCACCACCCACCCCGGCCTCGCCAACACCCCCGTAGGGGGGCCCAAACTCTAAACCCCAAAAAACCAAACCCCCTTCGCATCCTCCGCGACCCGTCGTCGTCCTCCGTGTCTCCGTGTCTCCGTGGTTCAACCCGTCGTCGTCGTCGTGTCTTTCCTGTTCTGCGTGGTGAATAAACGTCGGCGGGGGGAAACATCCCATTCATCTGTGTTCATCTGTGGCTCTAAACCGGTACCAATGTGCGAATTCTCCTCACCGTCCACCAATTCCTCCCCCATCACATCTCCGGCACCGAAGTCATCGCCCTCCGCATCGCCGAAGAACTCCAGCGCCGCGGACATGACGTCCACATCTTCACCGGCCACCCCTCCAAGGAAGCACTCCCCGAAGAAAAACGCTTCGATTCCTACACCTACGAGAACCTCCGCGTCCAGCGCTTCCTCCACTCCCACGTCCCCATGGGCGACCAGACCAACATCGTCGAAATGGAATACCGCCACAATTTCTTCAAACGCCGTTTCAAAGCCTACCTCGAAGAACTCAAGCCCGACGTCGTCCACTTCATCCATCTCTTCCGCCTCACCACCACCGCCATCGACGCCTGCCGCGAACTCAACATCCCCACCGTTTTCACCGCCACCGATTTCTGGTTCGTCTGCCCCCTG